>JAADYW010000135.1 GCA_010092845.1 Chloroflexota bacterium | reverse complement strand
TGGCAGGGGCGGGTGGTCAGCAAGAAGTCCTTCATCGCGGCTTCAGATGATGTTGACAAGTGGTACCAACTGGTCAACCTTAACCTTGAGACGGGGGATCTGTTGGGCAATGGTGCGTTACCAGGGGGAGCCAGCGATGATCTCGCAACCGAGAGCGTGGTTGTTATGATGACGCCGTTCACCTCGGGCGATCTGGTTGCACTCCAGCGCCAGACCGGCCACGGTTATGATTCATTTCAGGCGTATCTCGATGTCCAGTTTGATGCAGCCCAAGCCGAGGCCGAGTCCTTCAACATGCTCTCCAGCGATGAGATGGAGTTCGAATTCGAAACAGAGCGTGAAGAGATTAAGGTTGACGGTAAGTCTGCCGTGTTCTCCTACCAGACGAGCTACTTCAAAATCAAAGACGGCGATCTCTCCGTATATCTTGGTGGCCTCGAGGAGTGGAGCTCTGGGTTCTATGTGGCAACGGTCGAGCATAACGGTCAGGAGTACGTTTTCATGTTGATGGCCTATGGAGAAGATGCACGGTCGCATAAACGAACGGCGCGCCGCATGCTGCGGACCATCAAGTTTGATGCCTGAGTCCGGGTTGGGTTGAGTCGAAAGGAATGGCTTCTAACGAGCAGCCGCAGCAGGATCAGCATACCACGGGTGGCTGGCGCCAGTTTCTCCCAGTAGGTACTGTCCTGGCGCTTATCGGTGGTGTGGTTTTGGCGAGCTATATCGCCTGGGATCAACCCCAGCGTGCACCAAACCGCGGAGTCTATGAACGGACAGCAGCGCAAACACCGGAGACGACGCCAGCTCTACCGCCAGATACCCGTTTTGCCGCGCTCAATCCTGGGCTAGAAGCCGCGCTTTTGCTTGATCGGCCTCGGGTGGATGCGCTGGCGATATCGGTAGCTGAACTCCCACCTGTTGGGGTCTACTTGCCGCGCACCGGTGATCGTTTATTTGAGTTACCCACCCCAACACCACGACCTACGATCCCGCCACCTACGGCGACGTATACGCCTGAGCCTTCCATGACTCCACCCAGCGATCTTGGTTTCATTACGGCAACCCCACCGGCTTTCTAAGACCCTCATGGCAACCCAGGGCCGACGGTTGTGGCGCGCGCTGAGGAAGATGATGAATGTGCGCCCTCAGGATTGCCAACGGCAGGGGTGCTGACCCAGCGTTTTCACCGTTGGCACATCGGGATCGATCTTGGTGTGCATGTTGGCACCGGCATTGTTGCCACGCACAGTGGTGAGGTCATCTTTGCCGGGTGGAGCGAGATTGGCTACGGGTATTTGGTGATAGTCCAGAGCGGGAAGTTCATCACCTATTACGCCCACTTGAGCGCACTGAATGTCGTTGTCGGCCAGCAGGTTGGCCGGGGAACCATACTGGCCTGGAGCGGCAATACAGGCAATAGCTCTGGCCCGCACCTGCACTACGAAATACGCATCAACGATGTCCCGGTTGATCCACTGACGTTTGAGGAGCGCGGCTACCATTCGTGCTGACCACGTGTTGGATGCGGCTCAGTTCCTTTGAGATGCCACTCAGCTCGCGGCGCATCTGGTAAATGGGGCGCGCATAGGGCCAGATTGGTTTGATCAGCTTTCGTATAGCCAGAACGAACAATGTAAGCCGGCCGGCAAGCGCTAGCAGCCTGAAAACGAGCCTAATCCGTTTCATTTCCATTCGCCCAGCCACGTTTGGTCTCTTCGACAAGTTGGTCAACCACGGCGTGGAGTGCCTCTTGCTCTGTGGCCCCGCTATTGATGGATTTACGATAGACCGTGAGTTGCCGGTCGGCGCTGGTGCCGTTCTCGATGAGTTTGTAGATGTATTCCACATCTTTACGTGTGCCGATTTCATCCACTACATCATCGACCAGCTCGACGATCTCGCGCGCCAAGAATTGCATTGGCACTTCTTCCTCAATACCGAAGTCAATCAGCTTGCCGTCCACACCATAGCGCACCGCGCGCCATTTGTTTTCCTCAATCAGGTGGGTGGGATAGATACGCCAGCTCATATTCTGGTTCCTGAGTTTGATGAGCTTGGCAACCAGCGATTGCAGGGTTGCCGCGACGCAGATGCACTCATCGACTGTGGTGCACATATCACCGATGCGCACCTCCAGGGTGCCCCAGTTGGGATGGGGGCGGGCGTCCCACCAGATCTTCGTTGGATCCTTGGTGGTTTCGACATCCCCAGATGGCTTATTTGTCCCGCGAGGGCCGAGTGATCCAACTGCAGCCATAGTATCAACGTAACGATCGTATTCGGCGAAACTTGTGAAAACCGGTGGTATCCCGGTGCGTGGCATGTTCTCGAAGACCAGGCTCCGGTAGCTCTTCATACCAGTGTCGCGACCGTGCCAGAACGGCGAGGATGTGGTGAGCGCAAGGATATGCGGCAAGAAGTAGCGCACCTGGTTCAGGATATCGACCAGAACCTCACGGGCGAAGCGGTCTTTGCCAAAACCGATATGGATGTGCATCCCGAAGATAAGTAAACGTCGCACTGCATCTTGCATCGTGCTCTGCAGGTCGTCGTAGCGCTCACCTTCGGAGAATTTCTGGTCTTGCCATCTGGAGAAGGGGTGTGTTCCGGCGGCAGCGATGACACGACCGTGTTCTGAAGCCACACTGGATACCGTCCGCCGCAGGCGAATAATCTCCTGGCGTGCTTCCTGGATATTGCGGCAGACATGGCTGCCAACCTCAATCTGCGACTGCATGAATTCCTGCTTCAATTGGTCGCCGAGGGTGACGCGCCCGCGATTCATCAACTGCTGCACATAGGAGGTGAGTTGACGACTTTCCGGGTCGATGATCTGGTATTCTTCTTCGATACCGATTGTGAGTGGAATGTTAACCATAGCGCTAGCTCCTCTGCTGAAGCCCACGTAGAGGATTATGCGGATTATTCGCTAAAACGGCAAGCATGCTTCCTCGTGCATAATAACCAAATCTGGATTCTGCCTACAGCGTAGAGTAGAAAGGGGCGATCATGATCATCGTTGGCAACAGTGCAAAGGTGGCCAGGCCAATGATCATCCGGGGCCAGCCGATGGTGGTCATATCATCGTGAGGCGGAGGGTGGCGCAATCCGCTCAGCATCGCGAAGAACGGCCAAATGAACCAAATGGGCCACGCATTGGACAAGCCCAACACGCCCGTCAGCCCAATGAAGACGCAGGTCAGCGCCACCAGGCGTGCGAGTGGCCAGGCGATGGAACGGCCAAAGACGGCAAATAGCACATGCCCGCCATCGAGTTGGCCCATCGGCAGGAGGTTGATACCCGTCAGAAGAACACCAAACCATGCTGCCAACGCCTGCGGGTGGTAGTAGAGGACGCTGCGGTCCAGATTCTTCGAGCCGTGATCACCCGGGACGATAGATGCGATGAAATCCAGAAAGGGGGGGACATCCACCCGGTTAATAATCCCGATCCACTGGCGTGGGAGCAGGGCAATGTCAGCAGTTGTATTCAAGCCCAGGATGAACAATGGAATCGCCACTGCCAAGCCGGCGAGCGGCCCAGCGATCCCTACATCGAACAACTGCTTGCGGTTCCGAAACGGGCTCTTGATGAAGATCACTGCGCCCAGAGTGCCAAGTGAACCAAAGATGGGGAGTGGAATGAAGAATGGCAGCGTGACCTTGACGCCGTGCAACCGCGCTGCGATGTAATGGCCCATCTCATGGACACCCAGGACAAGCAGCAGCGGGAAGGCGAACGCACGCGAGCGGCGATACATCTGCAATAGGACGACGTCGTTGTTTTCGACAATGGCTGCCCGGACGGACTCAAGTGTATAGCCGTTGAGCATCGTTCCCGCCAGCAAGGTGGTCACAATCGTGAGGAGTAGCAACCCCAGATGGAACCACCAAGGTGAGTTGAAGCGCCGCGGTTGCAAGACACCTTCGGCAATCAGGATTTCGTCCATTCCTTCATGACGTTGCATGTACAGTGTGTGCGCATGAGCCTCGACTGCATCGTTGAGAGCGGGAAAGACTTCGGCCGCTGGGCGCAACAGCGTTCCCCGAAACACATAAATCATTCCTTGTGGCGTGTGGGCCGCCTGTTGTTGGCGGATCTGCATCCGGCTTTCGAGGAGCTGCTGGAAGGTAGCGATCTTCCCATCATTGGGCGCTTCTGGGCCAGCACCCGGCTGATCAGAAGATGCCGTCTGGCTGTTGGCCTCTGGCGTCTCTGCAGCAGAGATCTCCTGGCTACTGTCACTGGTTTCGTGCAGGGTCATCTGGCTACTCGTTGGTTAGGTTGATGTGGCCATTCTGCCAGAGATACACCTGGTGCTCGCTCGGGGTTCAGGAATGCGCTCAGGGTAGAACCTCGTACCAACCCGGGATGTCCCTGATCCAACCGCTCGTTCCATCTTCAAGGCGGACCTCCCACCACATGAAGTAGTCTTCGAAGACGGGGCCGTCGGTCACGGTGAGGGTTGTATTGGCCCGCAGCGTCCGGCTCGACACAGCCGTGATCTCTGGTTCTCCGCGCAATACCGTGAAATCCCCATCCGGCAAAATCCGGATCTGACTGTTGATCGCAATGCCAAAGGTCGTCGCCTGAGGGTCAACTTCAATTGCGGTGCTCGGTGCGTATAGCAGATAGCCAGAAGCATCGTTGTAGGTGGTTACAATAGCCCAGCTATTGCCTTCATTGGCGATCAAACGTCCCTCCCAAAGAACACGATCGCCAGTGGTCAAGCGTGCGATTACCGCGCTTGAACGTTCGGCACGGGTGTGGACGTCCGGTTGGGTATTGGTGTCGGCGATCTGCAGGGCGCGTAGATTCTGAACCTCGTTGCCGGGCGCGGGTTCCAGAAAATAGCGCCCTGGCTCACCCTCGGCCGTCCAGCCGACGCGGCCATCATCGAGGCGAAGCTGCCACCAGGTGTAACTGCTGCCACAGAATGGTCCGCCCACGATATCGAATTCTTGACCCTCGGGCATGCGCTCGATAATCGGGCCATTTGGTGCGGCACGAAGCCGGGTCAGTGAGCCATCCGTAAAGGTGATCCTGCCTCTGATTCCGACCTTGACCGTGCTGGATGGTTTTCCGGGACAAAGCACGGTCTGGGGCCGGATTGAACTAGGCACGAAGAAAGGTGTGTTCGTGACATTGGGGGTGCGCGTCGCGGTGGGCGTACGCGTCGCAAGCCGCGTCGCCGTTAGCGTGATTGTTGCCGTAGGAGTAGATGTGCGCGTCACGGTTGCGGTCGGGCTGTGCGTTTGCGTTGGGCTGGCGCTGGGTGTATCGGTCACACGGGCTTCTGCTGTCTGAGTGTTCCCTGCACGCTCGGTCGCGACATCTGCGGCCTCCTCGGTCTGTTCAGCCTCCAACGTCTGATCAGGCGTCCGTGTCGGGGTGTTCGTCGTCGTGGCGGTTGCTGAAGGTGTATTCGTGGCTGTATTTGTGAC
>JAADYW010000134.1 GCA_010092845.1 Chloroflexota bacterium | reverse complement strand
AGGCATAGACCCGGATCGCCTGCGGGAGGAAAAGGAGCGCCAGCTCACCATCGATCTGGGCTTTGCCTGGCTAACGCTGCCCAACGGCGAGACGGTTGGCGTTGTTGATGTCCCGGGGCATGAGGACTTCATCGAAAACATGCTGGCCGGGGTTGGCGGCATTGATGTCGCTGTCCTTGTCATTGCTGCCGATGAGGGGATTATGCCCCAGACACGCGAGCATTTTGCGATCATCGACCTGCTGGCTATTCCACGGCTGGTGGTTGCCTTGACGAAGGTCGATGCTGTGGAGGACCCTGAGTGGCTGGAACTGGTTGAGCTCGATGTTCAGGACTTTCTGGCCGCATCTCGCTTTGCTGATGCGCCCCTGATTCCGGTGTCGGCCCATAGCGGCGCTGGGCTGGAGAGGCTCCTGGCAACCCTGGAAGACCTTCTGGATGATTTGACGGCTGCCGAAAGCTCTGGCCAGCCCCGTTTGCCTATTGATCGTGTATTCACGCTCAGTGGCTTTGGCACTGTAGTGACTGGGACTTTGCTGGATGGTCATCTCAAGGTCGGCGACACCGTTGAAATCCAACCAGGTGGCTTGCAGGCACGTATTCGTGGCTTGCAGACCCACAACGAGCCGGTAGAAGTCGCCGTGCCTGGTAGTCGGACGGCGGTCAATTTGACTGGTGTCGAAAAACGCGACATCGATCGCGGGTATGTCCTTGGTCAACCCGGATCAATCATTCCCTCGCAGCTGCTTGACGTGGAATTGATCTATTTGGGAGATGCGCCACGTCCTCTCAAACACAATGCCGAAGTCAAGGTCTTTGTAGGGACTTCTGAGGCGTTGGGGCGGGTGCGTCTGCTGGACGACGATGCTTTGCTGCCGGGGATGGCAAGCTGGGCCCAACTTGATCTGGATGAATCAGTGCCTGCTTTGCGGGGCCAGCGGTTCATTATCCGCTTTCCATCTCCACCAGCCACGATTGGGGGCGGCGTGGTCCTCGATACGGCGCCGGGTCGTAAATGGCGTCGTCGTCGTCCAGATGTCATGGCACGCTTTGAACGGCTGGCGCGTGGAACCCCCTTTGATCTGGTCAGTGAGACACTGATCCAGGCCCGCCAACCGCTTTCAGTAAGCGACGTTGCCCGCCGGACACGCCTCCCACCCGGGCAAATTGCTGACCTGTCCGGCGGCGATTCTCTGCTACGCTACGAGGATTGGCTGGTCCATGCGCAGACACTTGGCAGTTTTGAGCAAGACGTTCAGCGTCTACTTCATAGCTATCATGAGGCGAATCCATTGCATGCTGGCATGCACGCCAGTTCGCTGCGTAGCAAGCTCCGGCTTGATCCCGGGGCATTTGACGTTGTGATAACGCTGCTCCTCGATGCCGGTGTTGTACAACGCTCCGGGAAGGATCAACTTCATCTGCCGTCCTTTTCCGTGCGCTTCAGCCGCGCGCAGCAAGCGAGTGTAGACCGGATACTGGCGGCCTTTCGCGACCAACCCTACACGCCGCCCTCGGCTAAGGACACCCTGGCCGAGCTTGGTAATGACCTCTACGAAGCGCTGCTTGACCGGGGAGAGCTTGTGCCTGTCAATGCCGATGTAGTTCTGTCGGCTGCGGTATATGATGAATGGGTACGCTATGCTCGTGCCCAATTAGAATCCGGCAACCCGCTCAAGGTCAGTACCTTTCGCGATATCTTCGCCACGACACGCAAATACGCGCTGGCTTTCCTCGAGCATCTGGAGGCCTACAAACTCACCCGCCGCGTCGATGATGAACATGTTGCCAATCTCGACGACTGGTCCCGGTTGCCCTACTATTCTGCTGATGAGGGCTGACAGTTATTCCATGCTGGCGTAAGAATTGCAACTACTGGAAATTTTGGATGCGCTTTCTGGCGGTGGTATACTTCAGACTGGGATTGTGACATTTGTACAAATGCTCACTGGATCTCAGTGATTTTGGTCTCCACACACAACCTGTCCCAACAAATGGAGGAAGATTTGTTGTGAATCTGCACGAGTATCAGGCGAAGCTGCGCTTTAATGAATTTGGCATCCCTGTGCCAATTGGTAAGGTCGCGCACACTCCCGATGAAGCCTATGACATCGCCAAGGAGCTGGGCGGCCTGACAGTAGTAAAAGCTCAGGTCCATACCGGGGGTCGGGGCAAAGCCGGCGGCGTCAAGGTTGCCAAGACGCCTGAAGAGGCCCGCCAGCACGCAGAGGCGATTCTGGGGATGGATATCAAGGGGCATACTGTTCACAAGGTATTGCTAGACCCAGGCGCGAACATTCGTAGCGAGATCTACCTGGCGGTCACAAATGATCGCGCGGCCCGGCGGCCTCTGATGATGGCCAGTGCGGAGGGCGGTATGGATATTGAGGAAGTCAACCGGACGATGCCGGAGAAGATCATTCGCATCCATGTTGATCCTCTACTGGGCCTACGTAGCTACCAGACTGTCGCCCTGGCATCAGGGATTGATCTCCCCCGCGAGCTGTGGCGCGAGTTTAACAAGATTGCCTTCGGACTGTACCGCTGCTTCAAGGAGAGCGACGCTACGCTATGCGAGATCAACCCGCTGGCGATTGTTGAGGAAGATGGCGAGCAGCATCTCAAGGCGCTGGATGGCAAGATGACGCTCGATGACAATGCGCTTGGCCGCCATCCGAAGCTCGAGGAAATGCGCGACATCTCGGAAGAACCGCCTGAGGAAACCCGTGCGCGTGAGGCCGATCTCAACTATGTCAAACTTGATGGCCAGATTGGCTGCATGGTCAATGGCGCGGGCCTGGCGATGACGACGATGGACCTGACCGCGCACTTCGGTGAGGAATACGGGATCGGCCCCGCCAATTTCCTGGATGTTGCCGGTGGCGCCGGCGCCGACAAGGTGGCTACGGCCCTGCGTATCATTTTGTCGGACGATGATGTCAAGACGATCCTGATCAACATCTTTGGTGGCATCACACGCTGCGACGAAGTGGCCCGGGGTATACTTGCGGCGCTGGACGAGGTGCCGACGGACCTGCCGATCGTGATCCGCCTGGCGGGCACGAATCAGGAAGAGGGATTGAAGATTATTCAGGACGCTGCCCTGCCAAATATGACAGGTGCCAAGACCTTGAACGAAGCGGCGCAGAAAGCTGTCGAAGCTGTACGGGGAGTGATGTAAAAATGGCGATTATGATCGACAAAGATACACGCGTGATTGTCCAGGGTATCACCGGACGTCAGGGCAAGTTCCACACTGAGCAGATGATCAATTACGGCACCAATGTCGTTGCTGGTATGACTCCGGGCAAGGGCGGCGAATGGGTGCTGGGCGTATCGGTGTTTGATACTGTTGCTCGAGCGAAAGAGGCGACCGATGCTAATTGCTCGGTCATTTTTGTGCCGCCAGTATTTGCGGCGGATGCCATCCTGGAAGCGATTGACGCGGAAATCGAGTTGATCGTGTGTATCTCTGAGGGGATCCCGATCTCAGATATGATGACGGTTCGCGCCCGGTTGGACCAGAGCGACGCGCGCCTGGTCGGGCCGAATTGTCCTGGGCTGCTGACGCCTGGCCAGGCCAAAGTTGGCATCATGCCCGGTTTCATCGGTATGCCCGGGCCGGTCGGCGTCGTCTCGCGTAGCGGAACTCTGACCTATGAAGCAGTCTTTGCGCTGACCCAGCGCGGCATCGGGCAGTCCACCTGCGTTGGGATCGGTGGTGATCCTGTCAACGGCACGAGTTTCATCGATGCGCTCCAGATGTTTGAGGCCGATCCTATGACTGAGAAGGTCGTGCTGATTGGTGAGATCGGCGGTACTGATGAGCAGAAAGCCGCGGACTTCATCCAGAAGCATATGACGAAGCCGGTTGTCGCTTTCGTGGCCGGGCAGCGGGCACCTGAAGGTAAGACAATGGGCCATGCAGGCGCGCTGGTTGAAGGCAATGTCGGCACCGCTGCCGAGAAGATCGAGAAATTCGAGTCAGTGGGCGTGAAAGTCGCTTCCTATCCGGAAGAAATCCCAGATCTGCTGGGTTAATTTGGGCAATCGGATTGTGGGCAGGGTATCACGCTGATGCCCTGCTTTTTTGTTGAACTATCTATGGAAATAATCACCGAAACCAGGACAATAGTGCATTAAACATAGCTTGTGAATCGGCGTCTAAAGGAGATACGCTCGATGCTCTCAGAAAAACTGAATCAGGCTCGGGAAAATTGGGAAAAAGACGTTGTCGCGAAATCGTTGGACAAAGTCCCTGAACGTCGGACGACGTTCACCACCTCATCAGATATTCCGCTGCAAAGCATCTATCTGCCTGAGCAGGGTGAGGAGCAGAATTATCTTGAGAAGCTTGGCTTTCCCGGGCAGTATCCATATACGCGCGGTGTGCAGCCAACGATGTATCGGTCACGCTTCTGGACGATGCGTCAGTATGCAGGTTATGCGACCGCCGAAGAGTCCAATGCACGCTATCATCTGCTACTCCAACAGGGGGCGCGTGGGCTGAGTGTGGCCTTCGATCTGCCGACCCAGATTGGCTATGATGCCGACGACCCGATGGCGCTGGGCGAGGTGGGCAAAGTTGGGGTCAGTATCAGCAGCATTCTGGACATGGAGCGGCTCTTCGAGGGTATTCCACTGGACAAAGTCTCGACGAGTATGACGATCAACGCGCCGGCGACGGTGCTGCTAGCCTTGTATATCGCTGTAGGCAAGCGCCAGGGCGTCGCGCCCGAGAAGCTCCGTGGGACGGTGCAGAACGACATTTTGAAAGAGTACATCGCGCGCGGTACCTATATTTTCCCGCCGCGCCCAAGTATGCGCTTGATTACCGATCTGTTCGATTATTGCGCACGCAACGTCCCCAAGTGGAACACGATCAGCATCAGTGGTTACCACATCCGCGAGGCAGGATCGACAGCGGTACAGGAGGTCGCCTTTACCCTGGCCAACGGGATCGCCTATGTCCAGGCCGCAATCGATGCTGGGCTCCAGGTCGATGAGTTCGGTTCCCAGCTCTCATTCTTCTTCAACGCTCACAACAACTTCCTGGAAGAAGTTGCCAAATTCCGCGCCGCGCGTCGCTTATGGGCTAGCATCATGCGTGACCGTTTTGGTGCAACCAATCCGCGTGCGATGCCGATGCGGTTCCATACCCAGACCGGCGGCAGCACGCTGACGGCCCAACAGCCAGCAAACAATGTTGTCCGTGTAGCACTTCAGGCGCTAGCTGCCGTCTTGGGCGGGACCCAATCTCTGCATACCAATAGCATGGATGAAGCACTGGCCCTGCCGACGGAACATGCTGTGCAAGTGGCCCTGCGTACCCAGCAGATTATCGCCTACGAGAGTGGTGTTGCCGATACGGTCGATCCGCTGGCCGGCAGCTATCTGATTGAAACGCTGACAGATGAGATTGAGGCCCGTGCGCTTGACTATATCCAGCGGATTGATGAGCTTGGCGGTGCGATGGCGGCCATCGAACAAGGCTTCGTCAATCAAGAAATCAACGACGCGGCCTATGCCCATCTGAAGGCGGTTGAGGAACAATCTCAGATCATCGTTGGTGTTAACAAGTTCAGTACCGATGAAGGCTCGGACGAAGACAAGATCGAGTTGTTGCGTGTTGATCCGGCTATTGAGCAAGCCCAGCACGAGAAATTGGCACAGCTCCGTGCGGAGCGCGATGCTGACAAAGCCCTTGAGTTAATGGGCCGAATTGAAACAGCGGCCCGCGGCAGTGAAAATTTGATGCCACTATTTGTTGAGGCGGTTGAAAACAATGTCACCCTGGGCGAGATCTGCCGCGTGTTACGGGATGTCTTTGGTGAGTATCGGCCCAACATCAGTATCTAGGGTGGTGGACCCGATAGGCCTGCCTGTCAGAGAGCCGCTGGCCTCAAGTTGGTTAGCAGCGGCATGCTAGCATGCTATAATCCGCTGAACTGAACGGCTGATGCAACCTGAGGATGGTCGATCGACGCGGCGCGAAAATCCCATCCCTGTATTTGAGCATGTTGAAGGCGATTTCCTAGTGAGTGATCATTCCGACGTAATGCCACCAGCGTCCGAGGCTGGCGATCCCGAGGATACCCAGCCACGCCGTCCTGCCGGCTGGCCGGCCGATGCGCCAGATGCGAGCTGGACAGCGCCGATTGATACAACTGGCCTTTTGCCCCTGGAAGAACATAGATCCTCTGGCCGGTGTCTGCTGTCGGGCGTGGTGATGGTTGCGACGGGTCTGCTATGTGTCACCACACTGGTACTGAGTGCCATCGCTGGCTACCGCGACGAATTGCATGTCATCCAAACGGAATCAGTGCGCGAAACATCGACTGCCAACGCGATGCAGTATAGCCTTATGGCGACCGATCAGGTTGAGGGGCGGATTGAGTTGGCCTATGACCGTTGCGCATATATCGAGACCCAGCAACCTGGGATCTTCGACTGTGCAGATCGGATGTCGGAAATGCAGATGGTTCTTTCCGCAACCCCTACGCCATCTGCCACGCAAACTCCACAAGCGACCGCCACGCCGAGCCTGACGCTGACTTCGACGGCCACGGAAACCCCTGAAGTTTTGGCCGTAGAGGCCTATTTCCAGAACGCTGAGAAGTCGATGCGTTTACAGCGCTATGAGGATGCGATTGAATGGCTGGATGCAGTCATCGCGGAGGATCCAAATTACCGTCGTGGTGAGGTGGATGCCATGCTTTTTGACGCTCTCAATGCCCAGGCCGATATTTACTTCAAAGGTCTCAATCCAGTTGATGAACCTGGCGCCAGAGGGCTTCCCGGCAACCAGCTCGCACGGGGCGTCCAGCTCGCGCAGCGGGCCATCACGATCCTCGAGGCGAGCCCTGCGGTAGGCAGCTATGAGGAAACGCACGATTATACGGCGGGTTTTGTCAAACGCTTCGTAGATGCCCAGCTCTATCTTAATAGCGGGCAACCTGATCTTGCCCTACCCATTCTCCAGGGATTGTGCGCGGAGAATTGTGGATGGACTTACCGGGGGGTCAGTGTCGAGGCCCTCCTGATTCAAGCCGGTGGCACTCCTTAAGTGGAAGAGCACCCCCTAATCTGTTAAAATATGTTTACTTTATCGGTGAGTTCAACCTCAGGCTGGGGTTGCAAGTAAACTAAGCAAAAGCACTCCCGCTTCACGGCGTTATTGCATTTGTTGATAAGAGTGACGGCTACCCGAGAACGAAAAAAGGAAGGAGAAGTGCGCTACCTTACTTTGCTGGATACAGGAACAGGTGGTGCATCGGAAGTTATGAGCGACAGAGACCTGATCTACCGTTTGCGAGAACGTGACCTCAGTGCCCTGGGTGAGTTGTTTGAGCGCTATCGCCACCAGGTGTACCGCATCGCGCTAGCTATTGTGCGCGATCCCCAGGTTGCGGAGGATATTCTGCAAGATGCCTTTCTGAAGTTGCACATCTACGCTCACCGCATTGATCCTGAGCGCCCGTTAATGCCATGGTTGTACCGCGTTACGGCCAATCTCAGCTATACTTTCGTTACCCGCAACCAGAAACGTCAGGCCGATTTCGACCAGGTTTCTGATCATCTGGTTGCCTCTGGGGGACAAGCCCCCGATCGAGTCACGGAACGGAATGAACTCCAGAGTGATGTGCGCGTCGCCATTGAGACGCTCAGTGACAATCAGCGCATCGTTGTCATTCTTCACTACCTGGCAAACATGAGCATTCAGGATATTTCTGATGTGCTGGATTGCCCGGTTGGAACTGTCAAGTCACGACTGCACTACGCGCGCGAGAACTTGCGCCATCAGCTTCGTTCGGTTGAAAAGTTGCCGGAGTTCGCACATGGATATGCTTAATCAACTGCAAAAACTGGTCTCTGGAGAAAACGGGGAGCAAATCGACGCAGAGTTGAAGCAGGACGTTCGGGCTGCGTACATGGTTGAAGAACCGCGTACCTCGTCTGACCTGTTGTTGCGCCGGCTGATGGCCCATGCCGAAGCAACCCCCCAGCTTTCTGCTGAAAACGCCGGCTTCACGTCTGAAGGTGCATCAGAGTATCCACTGGAGGAGCCGCAACCAGTGGTGGCCCCGCGTGGCGGATGGCTGGCGCGGCTCTTTGGTAGCGGCCGGCTACGCTATACGCCAGAAGAGGCCCTCGCCTACGCACGACAACGGGCCCGGGAGTTGGATTGGGAACTGCTGTACCATGAGTACGTGGAATACTACCTGCGCCACATGAATGCCGGGAGTGGCCTCAAACCCCTGTAAATTCCGAAATCCGTCAGTGGCACCGTTCTCGATCAGCCGTTCTGTAACCTTCCTGCAGGCGGCGTATTACTTTGTATGCCACGCCACGCAGGACTTGCCTTTCTTCCTATCTTCATATACATATTTAAGAGCATAGATGCACCGATCGCTCGATCGTGTCATTTGTGGTTGTTTTTTGCGCGCAACATTCCTGAATGCGCTGGAAGCTATGGAAAGGCCGCTGCACATGAGATGCCCAAACTGTGCTTACCCCGAGAATCCTGCTGAGACTTACCTGTGTCTACGCTGCGGGTACAACCTCCGGACACCAGCACTGATGCCATCACCTGTCTCTCAGCATACAATGGCACCTTCAGAGGCTCTGTCAGCTGATGCTTTGCCTCCTGAGACTGGGCTCGACCAACCTGGGCCGCCAGTGAATGAGATGCCATCACCGCCTCCTGGAGAGGAGGATGACTCCAGTCAGGAAGTCGCGGTTGATGAGAATGAGACGGAGTTGTCACGTGATACAGATGAATTTGATATCGCGTCATATGTTTCAAGCGAACCGTCGACACTGGTGGATCAACGTGTCCCTGAAGAACCGCAGGCATTGCCAGATTCCGCTGAGCCGCAAACTCCTCCAGAAGCACCGCCCACGTTGCCTGAACCTCCAGGCGCCGCCCCGGAAGAGATCTATGACGGCCCTGACGCGCCGCCAACGATGATTGATCAGGATGTGAGTGGCGCCCTTGAAGGGCTTATGGAAAATACCAATACTGTTCAGATGGACGTTACCCCCCAACGGGTGATGGTGGCCCCGGTATTGCATCTGGTGGCCAGCCATCCCGAACAAGGTGGCTCGGTACGGTTCTCGCTGCACGCGACTAAACCCTGGACAGTCGGTCGGACAATTGCCGAGCAGGGGCACTATGTCGACGTAGATCTGACAGACTACGGTGCGAAGTCGCGGGGGGTATCACGAACCCATGCGGAGATCTTCTTCAACTGGGATCGCAAGCGCTGGATGGTGACTGATCACGCCAGTGGGTACGGGACTTTTGTCGACGAGCAGCAGGTGCCGCCTCAACAGGAGGCTATGCTGAACCACGGTCAGGTGGTGCGTTTCGGTGGGCTTCAGTGCCGGGTTGAGATTGAGTATCCCGAAGAAGGCGCGGCGGTCTCGACCAACGAGACCCCTATGGGAATGGATGCTGTGTCGCCGCCAAGTGAGCCCGAGCCTGAGCCGGGGGAGCCGCACACCCCCGCCGATATTGGCTATTCGGATCAGCTTACGGCTCAGGTCGAGGCTACACCAGAAGAAGTTCCTGTTGGTGCAATGCTTCAGCTTCTAATGGAGAATCCGGATAGCGGAGGCGAAATCCGCTTCGCGCTCCGCGCCACGGAGCGTCGGTGGACGGTTGGAAGGACAGTCGAAGAAACTGGCCACTATGTTGATGTCGATCTTGGTCCCTATGGCGCCAAGTCGCGTGGTGTATCGCGCAAACATGCCGAGCTTTATTTTGATGGCGCCATGGGTAGGTGGCTGGTGGTCGATCTTGGTGGCACCTATGGTACCTTCCAGAACGATACCAAACTAACTGCCCAGCAGCCCGCTCCTGTGGCTGATGGGGATGTGCTGCGGTTTGGGGGTATGATAGGACGTGTTATTATTGAAGCGTAGAGTGAGTGTTCGTTACGAGGCTGCCAACCTGAGTACAGTGCCGATGCGGTAATTGTACGCCAACCTTTGCTGGATAACTCTATTGAGAATCCACTTATTGATACTCACGTTTGATCAACCCAGGAAGGAGGAAAACACCAGATTATCGCTGCACATTGGCGATTGTATTTGGTGTGCGTTTAGTTATGGAAGACCAGAAACCGCAACAGGACAATGAGACACCAGAGGAAACTCCGTCGCCTCCAGGCCACGAGGAAGAATCGGCTCCAGGTGCTTCCAAGAAGCCAGAATCACCGTCGCAGGCTGAGACAGGATCTGAAGAAGAGAAGCCTTCAGGGGCTGAGCAATCTTCCTTTGATCCTTACAAGACCGAGTATAATGTCCAGATCCCAACAGTAGCGAAGACGCCCGCGCAGGAGCCGCCAGCGCAACCTGAACCCGCTGCCCCCCCACAAGCTGACCCGCCGGCTGCCGCAGCTCCTCAGCCGGGTGCGCCAGCGGGCCCTATGTTGTCCTATCGTCCCGGCGAGATCCATCTCGGCATGGTCGGTGATCAGTTTGTGCAGGAACTTCAGGTTGGGGTCTATAACGGCGGAGGGGCACCGCTTCAGGGAATGATTACGGCCGTTGGGGATTGGCTGGAAGTCGAAGGCGAGGGCCGTATTGACTGCGCGCCCCAGGCAACCCAGGACTTCAAACTGAAGGTCAAGTCGCCGCCTGCTTCGCGTATCCAGAAGACGCCACTGGTGTCTTTGCAGACCAATGCGGTCAATGTCCAGGATGGCAACGTTGTCATCGAGGGGGATTTCAATCCTGCTCCATCAAAGCTTGACTTCAACCCCCGATTTATTCGGCTCCCTCAAATCACCACGGATCAGCTCCAGCAACCCGTTGAGTCGCGTTTCAATATCGGCAATCCGACGCCCGAATCACTACGGATCAATTTACAGACGGACCAGCCCTGGGTATCGGTTAGCAGCAACAGTGCGGAATTGGCGTCTGGGCAGTCGATGGCGGTAACGCTGACTGCTCGCCCCTCCGATGTACCGGAGCTGCAGGAGACGGGCATGGCAACGGCTCAGCTGCGCATTACGGTTGATGGTAAGCCAGAAATGGGCTTCGAGCAGACGCTGGCCTTGCAGATTCGTCAACCGCCGGAGCTGTCGCGCGCCCGTCTTGCCCGCTGGGTTCAATACCTGGCCGTGGTGGCGCTTGGGGTGCTGGGCTTCACCTTGACCTTGCGCATGCTCGCGCTGCTTCTGGTCTTTCAGGATATTTCTATTCTTGAGTTGCTGCTGGGTATCGTGGGCAGTGCCGTGCCGCTAGCAGCTTTCCTCGCGTTTGAGCGATTTGCGCCGCTGCGGACTGTGCCGGCAAAACTCGACGAGATCGAGGCCCGCTTTGCCGGCGGCTCCCTGGCCGAGAAGATCGAACACCCGCAGATCAAGGCCTCAAGTTGGCACCTGGCTGTGATCGTTCTGCTTGCCGTGACCGGTGTCCTGGGCGGGTTGATGGCCTGGGTATGGACCGGAACCGAATATGGCGATGTCGCGCGCCAGCCAGAGAGCCGCACATGGGCCACACTCCTTGGCCTGGTCGGGGCCCTGGTGGTGGGTGGTCTTGCCTCGCGGCCTGGTAGTAAGGCCATTGAGGGCCGTGACGCCTTCTCTTCGGATCACCTGTTGCGACCATTGGCCCTGGCGGGTGGATTGACGGCCCTTGCCGTTGCCCTGGGGTTGATTGGCCGCGAGACCACCGACTTGCCACTTTATTTCATTATCGCGGCGATTGGTATGTTAGGGCTCGGCGGGCTGAGTCTACGGGCGGCCCCGTTGCGCTTGCAGCAGTGGGCTGGGCGCCTTCAGGTGCCGCTACTGGCAGGTATCACGGCGCTGGCCGGCATGAGTGTCTTGAGCTTGCTCGTTGATCCGCGTGGCGTCGACTACGCTGATACGACCATCCGCTTTGCCTATAGCCCCGATTATCTTGTCTATGCCAGCCGTGACCGCAGCATCATTGTGATGACCTTTTATGCTATTGGTTTGTCTGTGGCGGGTTTGTTAGGTGCCTGGCCCGTATTGCAGAGCTTTGGAACTGACATCCTGCGGGATGGCAAACAGCGGATGTTGCTGACCAACCTACTGCTGGCCCTGCTTCTGCCGGTCCTGATCCCGCTGGTCGTGATCTGGCTGGTGCTGTGGGTATTGCCGTTGAGTACTGATGTCGAAGCCTGGCTGCTCTGGGGACTTGCTTTTGCCTATCTGAGTGCAGCGGTGACGATCATCCAGAACCATCCGCAGACGCTGGATCGGATCATGTCGATGCTGCAAGCACGGCTGTCCTCGCTGGGTTTCCTGCCCGGTTTCCTGAGTGCACCGTTAGGCAGCTTCGCCCGCCTCCGCGCGGCCGAAATCCAATCGATCGTGACCTGGCGGATGGGGTTGTTGGTCATTGTCGTGGGCTCGTTACTCGCTGCGCCAATGGCACTATCGTTCTGGTTCTGGTTTCTGATGTTGCCAGTAGCCCTATTGCTCAATCAGCGTCAACAAGCCGGATAGGTGAGCCAATTCTATGTCAACATCGCAGCACAACTCTGATGGCGGTCCAGTGGTTCTACTCTTCAATCCGGTCAGTACATCGCCAGGGAAGCAGCGCCTGCCGATGTCGATTCTATCGATAGCAGCGGCAATTGATCGTGACTATGTACCGGTGATTGTCGACGGGAATCTCGTCGAGGATCCGGCTACATTGCTAATTGAGCGCGCCCGTGCCACGGGTGCCCGTCTTCTGGGTGTGACTGCCATGCCAGGCCCTCAGTTGCGGCACGCCATCGCGGTGTGCCGCAAGATAAAGGCGGAGTTACCCGCCCTGGCGATTGTGTGGGGCGGGTATTTTGCCACGCATCACGGCCAGGTTTGCCTGGAGAGCGGTATTGTTGACTATGTGGTCGAGGGCCAGGGGGAAGCCGCATTCCGGAAGCTAGTGGATACCCTCCATTATGGCGGGTCGCTGGCGGATGTGCCTAGCCTGGTATGGCGCGAGGGCGCGACCATTCGCGTCAATCCCCGCGCGCCCATGGTGCCCTTGGATAATCTTCCGCTATACCCCTACCACCGCATTAACGTGGCGGACTATCGTGGCAAGAGCTACCTGGGGCAAGCTGTCCTGAGCCATCATACCAGCTTCGGGTGCCCGTTCGCCTGTAGTTTCTGTGCGGTGGTGAAGCTGGTCAACCAGCGCTGGCTGGCCGAAAGCCCAGAACGGGTTGAGCGGGTGACCCGGATGATGGTTGACCGTTTCGGTGCCGATGGCATGGAATTTCACGATATGGACTTCTTTGTCAGCGAGGCGCGCGCAGCGGAGATTGCCGAGCGTATTGCGCCCCTGGGGATTAACTGGTGGGCGTTGGGGCGTGTCGATACGCTCAGTAACTACAGTGATGAGTCCTGGGAGAAGATCACCGCCTCTGGTTGCAAGATGATCTTCATGGGCGCGGAAAGCGGTTCGCTGGAGACGTTGAAGATCATGAACAAAGGCGGTCAGAGCAATCCGGAAAAGACGCTCTACATTGCCGACCGTATGAAGCACCTGGGCATTGTACCGGAGTTCAGCTTCGTCATGGGCAATCCGCCCGACCCGCTAGCTGATATTGAGAACACCATTCAGTTCATCCGCAAGCTGAAGCAGATCAATCCAGCGGCAGAGCTGATCCTCTACATCTATACGCCCGTCCCGCATGATCGAAGTGAGCTTCTGCGGGTTGCCCAGGAAATGGGCTTCCGCTTTCCGCAATCCCTGGACGAGTGGGCCAGCCCGGAGTGGGAGAGTTTCGCCCATCGCCGTGATCCCAATACGCCCTTTTTCAAGGACAAGGCCCGGCGGCGTGTACGTGATTTTGAGGCTGTCATTAACGCCTATTATCCGACGGTGACAGATATTCGCTTGCAGGGGGTTACGCGGTCGCTGCTTAAGACCCTGGCCGGCTGGCGCTATAAGCTGGGCTGGTATCAATGGCCCTATGAACTGAAGGCTTTGCAGCGTCTGGTGCAATACCGCCGGCCAGAGACCATGGGATTCTAGTGGCGCGCGTTCGGTTGCGACAGGGCGCCGAAGACCTCGTCCTCGGGAATGGTGGCTAAGACCACCATGGACTCGCGTAGCGGTTGGAAAAAGGCACGCTCTGCCGCATCAAAGCTTTCTAGGGGGGCGGTCATGCGGATTACAATCCAGTCTGTTTCCAGCGCGATGATGTAGGTTTGTGCACGGGTAGTCGGACTGACCTCAACAATCGTTTGCCAGACAGGATAGCGCGTCTCGATCTGATCGGTTAGCTGTGGACTCTGATCCAGGGCCATGCTGAAGAGGGCTGCCCGTGGGCTGGTGGTAGTGGTAATGATCCCCTGCTGAAGCAATTCCGCGGGGTCGCCCCGCGTGATCATTACGACGGCGACAGCGTCTTCTACCTCGGTTTTGATGGACACGGTATTCGCATTGACCGATGTGACAATTGTGCCAGCTTGGTAGTCGAACTCCAGGCCGATAACCGCGCCGTCATAGTGTTCGAGGGCTGCTGTTTCTGGTGTGGCAGCCTCAGGGCTGGGCGCAAGTCGGACCTCTGCTACGAGGCTGTGTGCAATCGGTATGAAGAACACCTCACTGAAGCGTGCTGCGTCGTCAAGCAATGTATATCCCAGGAGTACGACCCAATCGTTCTCGATATCAAAAATCATCATCTGGACCGCGAACTGCCCATCTGGTGTTTGGCCCGTGACCTCAACAGCCGGGTAGTCAAAATCGAGCCGCTTCCGCGCTTGAGCGTTATCCAGATCGCGCAAGATCGCGTTCGCAAAGCTGACGGGCGTGATCGGACGTTCTATCTCGTCACCCGTGAGGTTGAATTCTGCCGCGATACCCTCTGCAGTATCTCGCAGAAGAAGGATGAAGGTTTCAGGATTATCTACGAAGTCGGCCGGCGCGAGGACCAGGTCGCCGAAATCAGTCATGGCTATTGGGGCCGTCCATGCAGCGGGATAGTCTATCGTCAGATCGAGGTCTGGGGCCCGAAAGGTTCTGAAGACCATCGTTGCTGCCTCAGTCGGGGCCGGGGTCGGGGTAGCTGTCGCGGCTGGTGGCGTGGCGGGGTGGGCAGGGGCCCGCGCCGTGATTTCCAGGCTCTCAAGCAAGGGTTCATAGATATTTTGCTCGAAGCTCGTGAAATCACTCGCTGGTGCCACGCCCGATATCACGACCCAATCATCAGGTGCCGTTTCAATCACCACAAACTTGATCCGCACGTCATCATCGCGTGCCTCGCCGATCAGCTCGCCGGCTGGAACATCTAGGTCAAGGCGTTTACGGGCTTCCGCGTTGTCGAGTTCGCTAAAAATGTTGTTGACAAAGACGATTGCATCATCAGCTGGATCGGTTTCCAACGTCTCACTGATTGCCAGTGGTGACCCACGTAGGATAAACAGCCCACGTGAATCGGCGGCTGAGCCACGTGGTACGACTACAAGTCGATCGAAATCCAGGAAGGGTTCTTGCCAGGTATCCGGGTAAGCGAAGCGCAAGCCTAGGCGCTCACTGGTATAGGTTGCCCGCGCCATGGCGATAGCCGTCGGTGTGGCCGGGGTGGGCGTCGCAGTGCTGGTGACTTCGTCGGTGGGTGTCAATCTGGGTGCAGACGTTGCTGATGGCGTCGCCGTCGTGCGCGGGATAACACGGATGCTCTCGACCAGCGGATTCAGCACCGTGCGATTGAACCGGGTGAAGCCCTCGCTCGGCGCATAGCCGATGATCACCGCCCAATCACGGGGCAACTCAACGATGACCACGCGAACGCGCGCATTCTCCGCTTCAATATCGCCTACGAGTTCGTATGCCCGCGACTCTTCGCCGGGTAGTTTGCGAGCTTCTGCGTTCTCAACCTCATTAAACTGGCTGTTGAGTAGCTGGACGGGGGAATCGATTCTTTCCCTCACCCCGAAAGCTTCAGCGATCTCGGCAGGCGTACCGCGCAGTACCGTTACCGAGCCGAGCTGTCCCGGCGGAATGGGGGGCACATCTTTCAGGTCGCCTTCAAATTCAGTAACAGGCGCTTCCCAGTTTTCAGGGTAATCAAAGCTCAGTCCTAGATCCCCGACAGACACCGGCTCAATTGTCACCGGGCCTGGCGTCGGTGTGCGAGTGGCCGTGTCGGTGGGTGACGGCGTGAAGGTGGATGTACTGGTCGCCGTCGCCGTAAGCGTTGGAGTATAGGAAGGTGTCAATGTCGGCGCTTTCTAATATAAACATCT
>JAADYW010000133.1 GCA_010092845.1 Chloroflexota bacterium | reverse complement strand
TGGTACGAATATAACGATTGTTGGCGGTCTCACCCTGATGTTTTGCTCATCATTATAACGCTCGCCTCGAAGGCCGGCAATCTGTCGGCAGGTGAAAACAGGCCAATCGGAGGAATGGGAGAGACTAGCAGCAGGCTAGCTGGTTGTTGCATTTAGGTAGGGTTAACGGAACGCGCGCTTTCATCAGGGCTAAATCATAGCTCAAGTTAAGATTCGTTGCGCAGATCCGGGAAGTTGAGTAGGATTTAGTCCTATATTGGGAGTCTCAGGATCAGATTTAGTTACCAAACAAATCAGTCAAGCAGGTTATGAGCATGCTCGAGCCAGAGGATACGACACAAAGCCAACTCAACGTTCTTAATCGCCTGGTCGAGATCAGCTTGGTGCTGAACTCCAGCCTTTCGATTGAGCATATTCTCACCCAGCTCATGGATGCTTCTGCAGAAGTCTTGAATGCTGAATCGGCCTCGGTGATTCTGTTGGATCCGAATACCAACGAATTGCATTTTGTCGCGTTGTCATCCAAGACCGAGCACACCAATGAGCTTATTCGTATCCCTGTGCCGCTCCGCGGCAGCCTGGCGGGCTCAATCATCCGCGAGAATCGGACTATTATTCTCAACGATGTGAGCCAGGACCCCCGGCATTTTCGCACTGCAGATGACAAGAGCGGGTTTCAGACACGCTCTCTACTTGGCGTTCCTATGCGGATCAAAAACCGGGTGATCGGCGCGCTTGAAGCCGTTAATAAGAAAGGCGACCATTGGGAAGAGCACGATGCCCACTACCTGCAGGTCCTTGCCTCGCAAGCCGCGATTGCGCTTGAAAACGCCCAACTCGTCGACAAACTCCAGAAGGCCAACAAAGAACTCAGCCAGGTCGATAAACTGAAAAGCGATTTCATCTCCATTGCCTCGCACGAACTCCGTACGCCGCTAGGCGTAATCATGGGCTACGCTTCCTTCCTGCAACAGGAAGCGCAGGGAGAAATGAGCGAACATGCCGCGGCAGTGCTCAATAGCGCCCTGCACATGCGCAGCTTGATTGAAGATATGACAAACCTGCGTTTCCTGGAATTGGGCGAATCGGAGCTGCAGCTTGAGCCAATGTCCGTTACCCAGCTCATCGAGTTGACCAAGAGCGATGTCCTCGACATTGCCGTGGCCAAGGGCCACACCGTAACATTTGCACCGGCAAACGCCGACATCAACATGCGCGTTGACCGCGGCAAAATTGTCATGGCACTGGGGAATCTGCTCAACAACGCAATTAAATTCACCCCGCCTCAGAACGGCAAGATCCTGGTTGAATGCCGCCAGCATGAAAATGAACTCTGGATACGGGTTACCGACAACGGCGTCGGTATTCCTGAAGATGATATGCAGGACATCTTCCGTCCATTCCACCAGGTTGAGGACCATATGACGCGGCACCATGGCGGCATGGGATTGGGGCTTTCAATCGCCAAGAGCGTTATTGAAGCGCATCGAGGGCGGATCTGGGCTGAAAGCCCGGGCCCGAATCAGGGTTCTACGTTCACTGTCGCTTTGCCTATTCCGCCGGCGGCGTATTAGAACTGCCTCGCCTACGGATAATCCACCGTTAGAACCTCCATAGCCAGGCGCGTGTTGGCATTGCGATTTAGATAGGCGATGGTACGCCGCGTCGCCTGCAAGGCGTGGAATGCCGCACTGTAGTCTATACGGTGGGTCAAAGCCAGCAACTCCGGCTCACGGTCGACATTCACGATTGGTGCCTGGCTGGCGCTCGTCAACAGCAGTACATCACGCCAGTAGGCCAGCCAGTAATCGAGATACGTCAAGAGCAGTGTCTTGTCCCCAGCCAGTTCGCTCACCTGGTGAAAGCGCGCCACCCGGCTTGAAGTCTGGAGCACACGCGCCAGAATATCCAGCGCCGTGTTCCGTAAGTCAAGCTGCGATGGATCCTCCAACACCCGGATTGCCCAACCAAGCCGGCCAGATGAAAGCCGCGCCACCAGTGAAAGATGAGCCTCATCTGCCTCACCATAGCGTTGCCAGAGCGTCTGGTAAGTATCCTCTAGGGATAGCGTACGTAAATTGAGCACCAGGCAGCGGGAGCTTATGGTCGGCAACAGGATTTCCGGATATTCACTGGTCAAGACCAACACAGCATGGGGCGAGGGTTCCTCAAGAGTCTTCAGAATGGCATTTTGGGTCGCAAGGTTGGCCTCATGAAACCGGCCTAGAATTGCAACGCGATAAGAGGCCTCGTATGGTCGCAAAGCCAGTACCCGCTGTAGTTCACGCAGCCGGTCTATCCTGAGCACACCGCCCACTTCATCAGCCTGCGTAACGGTGACATCAGGGTGCGACTGGTGCATCACAAGACGGCAAGAACGGCATTCGCCGCACGGCGGACGTGCCCCGGTGCAGTTCAGTGCCATTGCAAAGGCTCGGGCCAGGGTCTTCTTTCCAGTCGCGGCTGGACCTGTTATCAGATAAGCGTGATGAACCCGACGATTCTGGATCATCTGATCAAGCTGGGCTACAGCCCAACGGTGTCCAACAACCGGCCAGGATGGTGCGGCAGATAGCGTCATAGCGAATTTTCGAGGTCTCCATTTGGATTAATGCGACAAATAGGCTTGCAGCCAGGATTAGCACCGTGCTATAATGCTTACGCTGTAGCGCAATTATCTCACAACATTCAGGTAGATTTAAAGACACATTGTGAGCGAAGAACCCTCGTTAACTGAACCTCCCTCTTGTTGTCAGCAGATTCTGCAGTCAATTATCCATGACGTTGACACTTCCGGCGTGACACACGGCGGAGTTATTGCCATAGCTGAACTATATCTCAGAAGATTCACCCATCGCTCGATAGAACTAAGGACATTAGGAGAGCCGTGGAAGCTAGCATAGCGATCGGTTTCGTGATTGCCCTGCTTATTCTCAAGCTGATAATAACCAGTAGCATCAGTGCGGTAATCAATGCAAGCAAGGCCATTCTGCGCGAACTGGCAGAGGAAGGTCAGCGTAAAGCGGAGCGTGCCCTGGCGTTGAACGAGGCAGCCCGTAACCTCCTTGCCACCCAGCAATTCATCTCCATGGTCACCAACACCGGGATCATCGTAGTGGTCGCTACCCAGATTCTGCCACTGATTGAATCGACGGTGGACAATGGTATCGGCAGCATACTACTGGCCTATATCCTACCCTTGTTGATATTGATCGCGACCCTGGTAATCAGCGATCGGCTACCCACGGGCCTCGTCATTGGGCGCGCGGAAGGAATCGCAACCTTCTCATCTGGTTATCTCACTGTCCTGGTCAAATGGCTACAACCTTTTGTCAACGCACTGCTCCGGATTTCGGGGCGCATTGCCGCTCTGCTGGGTGGCTCTGACGTTGTACACCTCGTTACCGAAGAGGAGATTAAGACGCTGGTTGACGCCGGTTCTGAAGAAGGTGTCCTTGATGACGAAGAGAAAGAGATGATCTACTCCGTCATCCGGTTTGGGGATACGCTGGCACGCGAAGTCATGATTCCCAGGATTGACATCGTAGCACTAGACATCAACGCTACACTCCACGAAGCACTGGACGTGATCATCAGCGGCGGACATTCGCGCATTCCTGTCTATCGCGACACCGTAGATAGCATCGAAGGCGTGCTGTATGCCAAAGACCTTCTCAAAGTCTGGCGGAGCGGCGAGACTCCTGAATCGCTCCAGAATCTGCTGCGCGAGCCGTACTTCATCCCCGAGACCAAGAAGGCCAGTGAGTTGCTACTGGAACTCCAGGATCGCAAGACACACCTGGTAATCGTCGTGGATGAATACGGGGGCACAGCCGGGCTGCTAACCATTGAAGACCTGATCGAAGAGATCGTGGGTGAGATTCAAGACGAATATGATATCCATGAGGAAGCCCTCTACGAACAGATCCAGGAAGATGAGTATATCTTCAACGCCCGCATTGACCTGGACGACCTGAATCACTTGTTGGATTCATCTGTTCCCACGGATGAAAGCGATACGCTGGGCGGCTACATTTTCTCGAAACTGGGGCGTGTGCCATCTGTTGGCGACACGTTTGTTGACTATCACCTTGAGTTTCAGGTGCTATCAGTCACCGGGCGCCGCATACGCAAGGTACACATCAAGAAACTCGATACCCCGGACACTGACGAAGCCAATGACACGCCCGGCCAGCACCGCAAGTCGAGCGAAAACAGCAATCACAAATCGGTGCCACCCTCAACGCAGCCGGCCTCGGTGGGGCAAGATACCGTCCCTGATACACACTCACTCAATCTCAGGTAGTGCAATGCCCGAACCCAAAAACGCCCTAGCACCCGAAATCCGCCAGTCATTGGTTGACGCTGCGCGTTCGAGTCAACATAACGCCTATGCCCCGTATAGCCGCTATCGCGTGGGCGCGGCGCTCCTAACCGCGAGCGGAGAAATCTTCACGGGTTGCAATGTCGAGAACGCGGCTACGCCAGCCGGTATCTGTGCGGAACGAACCGCCGTTGCCAAGGCCGTCAGCGAAGGTCATCGACAATTTGTGGCTATCGCCGTCATAACTGATGATGGTGGTTCACCATGCGGCACTTGTCGCCAAGTCCTTAATGAATTCTCACCCCAGCTTGTGGGCATTGTGGCGACATCTGATGGTGAAGCCGTCTACGAAGCCCCATTGACCGAACTCCTGCCGCGGAGCTTTGGGCCTGCGAACCTACGAAGGGCTGATTCCAGCCCCTATGGGCATGAGTGAACGCAGCCGTGTATTCAAGACGCCCGCCGTGGTCCTGCGGCGTCTGGACTATGGCGAGACGGACCTGATTTTAACGCTGTTCACGCCATACTACGGCAAGCTACGCGCCATCGCTAAGGGTGCGCGTCGTCCAATTAGCCGCTCCACGGGCCATGTCGAGCTGTACATGGTCACCCAGATGGTCCTCTCGCGCGGCCGCGACCTGCATATCGTCACCCAGGCCGAGCTTGAAGAGCCATTTTTAGCCCTCTCCAAGGACCTAAGGCGCATCGGGTACGCCAGCCATTTCGCAGAACTGCTCGACCGTTTCGCAGTGGACAACCAGGAAAACCGTCAGGCCTATGACCTGCTCGTGGATGGTCTGCACTGGCTGTGTGAGGAGTCAATCGATCTGGAGCTGGCGGCACGCTACTATGAGTTGCGCCTGCTCGATGTAATGGGCTATGCGCCATCATTTTTCCAGTGTGCGGTTAGCGGCATCCCTCTCGAAGCGGAAGATCAACTCTACAGTCCGGCGGAAGGGGGCGTGGTGGCTGCGGCCTACGCAACTGATGCCAGTAATATGATCCCTCTCCCCCTGGATGTCTTCAAGCTGTGCCGCTATATGAGCCGGCACAAGTGGCCCCAGGTAAAAGCGCTGCGGCTACGCCCCCATCACCATCGCACGCTAGAGCGGGTATTGCATGCCACACTGGCGTATATCCTGGAGCAACGTCTACAGAGCATTGCGTTCTTGCGCCGTATCACGAACCTGCATACCGACGAAGAATAGAATCCACGCTGCCCGTATATCCACCGCCAAACAGATTCATATGAACCATCAACGGGTAGAGCTGATAGAGAGAGCGGCGCTCCTCATAGCCTTTATCCAGGCGATGGATGGCATTGTAGGCTTCATAAAACTGCGGCCGAAAGCCACCAAACAGCTCGGTGAATGCGATCTCTACCTCGCGATGACCGTAGTATACTGCTGGATCGATGATCGCCGGCTGGCCACCTGCCAGGGTCATAACATTGCCCGACCACAAATCCCCATGCAGGAGCGACGCCGGGGGATTGTCAGCGGGCAGCAGGTTGGGGAGCTTGTCCAACAGACGTTCAATGAGCTTCTCACGCGCACTGGTCAGCTTGCCCGAGCGTCGCGCGATCTCCATCTGCGGGCGGATTCGGTGCTCGGCATAGAAATGTGTCCAGGATGTCTCCTGTTGGTTGTACTGTGGTAGACGTCCGATGAAATTATCGTGATCGAGGCCATGCGCTGATGCCTCGACCTGGTGGAGTTGCGCCAGGCCACGGCCCAGCTCATCATATGTGCCGGCCTCGGGCCGGCCACGCTCGAGCCATTCCAGGACCATGTAGGCAGGTGCCTCTTCGCTATGCTCCTGGTAAGCAACAACCTCGGGTACACGCAGTGTTCCTGCCTGGCGCAATAGCTCCAGCCCCCGCGCCTCCGCGGTGAACATGCCGTCTGGTGAGCGGGCGTGCCATTTCAGGAAAAGCTGATCGGCATTCGTGGTTATCTGCGCCGCCTGGTTGATATCGCCGCCACCTACAGCCTGCACCGATTTGATCTGGATGCCCAGCGCAGACGTTAAGACGGCCTCAAGTGCCTCTGGTAAACGCATTACAGGCCATGTTCCTCGCGAATGGCAGCCAGCAGGTTACGGGCCCCATTCGACACTAACTGGTAGACTTCCTCGAAGCGGCCATCGTAGTAGGGATCGGGGACTTCTTTTTCAGCGATGCCTTCAGCATAGTCCAGCAACAAAGCGACCTTAGCTGCGCTATTTTCGGGCATACGTGCGCGGATAGTGGAGAAGTTGCTGCGATCCATCGCCAGAATGTAGTCGTACTTCGCGAAGTCCTCTTTGGCGAGCTGCCGTGCGCGGCCATCATACGGAATCTGGTGTTTTTTCAAGGTTTGCAGCGTGCCCCGATGCGCGGATTCGCCGATATGGTAACTGGACGTACCTGCTGAGTCGATGTGGATTTGCTTTTCCAGGCCAGCATCTTTGACTATCTGACGGAAGACGCCCTCCGCCATAGGCGAGCGGCAGATATTTCCCAGGCAAACGAATAAGACATTAACCAAACTGGTCCCTCCTTTGTCTTGGTACTAACGAATTCAGGATCGCCTAGCATCATACCCTGAAGACATGAGAATCGCGTCAGTAGATTGAACCAAATCCTGCGCCCCAAGTTACATCAATTGGCAAACACAATGGCTTGAGAAGTGTCCCAGAGTCTGCTAGGCTCAGGCAGTAGATCGGAAGCGTACGTTGCCGCATCACACAAGGAGATGTCCGTGGATATCCATTTTGTATACTTCGAAGACTGTCCATCGCACGCAAAAGGGCTCAAAAGGCTGCGGGCCGTTCTGCACGATCTAGAGATTGACACTGACATCAGTGTAGTGAAGATCGAGACTGAGGAGCAGGCCCACGCCTGGAAGTTCACTGGCTCGCCCACCATCCTCATTAATGGCCAGGATATTGTTACCCCGCCGCCAGAAGCACAGTACGCCCTGACGTGCCGCACTTATTTCCTGCCCGACGGCCGGATCTCACCGTTACCGTCAGCTCAGATGATACGGTCAGCTCTGCAGAGGGCTCAGCAAACTTAGCATCTTAGTATCGCACCTGAATCATTAAGGTTATGCAATTTTGTGGAGGACAAGATCACGATGGCACTACAACTTGGACAGGAAGCAATTGCGTTTTCTTTGCCTGGAGTTGACGATCAGACCTATTCACTCGCCGATTACGCCGACAAAGAGGCGGTTGCCGTGATTTTTAGCTGTAACCATTGTCCGTACGTACGCGCCTGGGAGGACCGCATGGTCCAGATCCAGGCAGAGTATGCGAGCCGTGGCGTGCAGTTGGTCGCGATCAACGCCAATGATGCCCAGAAGTATCCCGACGACAGCCCGGCCAGTATGAGGGTGCGCGCCGAAGAAAAAGAGTTCAACTTCCCCTATCTATACGACGAAAGCCAAGAGACAGCGCGTGCCTACGGTGCAGAACGGACACCCGAAGTCTTCCTGTTTGGCAAAGATGGCACACTGAAGTATCACGGCGCGATTGATGATAACTACGAAGAGCCCGACGCGGTCAACGAGAACTACCTACGTGATGCCCTGGACGCCGTTCTAGCGGGCGACACACCCAAGACAGCCGCAACGCCGCCCGTGGGCTGTACCATCAAGTGGAAACCCGAGTAGGCCAGGCTAACTGAAGCGACCACAACAGCCCGCTGGCGTTGCATTGCCAGCGGGCTGTTTCAATGAATATGCCGGTACGCAACAAATCTGGGATCACGCCAGCGCCTGTTGCAGATCAGCTACCAAATCGTCAACGTGCTCAATGCCGACGCTTAGGCGCACCAGGCCCGGATCAGACGCAATCGGGCTATCAGCCGTGCTGGCATGTGTCATGCTGTAGGGATGTTCGATCAAGCTCTCAACACCACCCAGACTTTCAGCCAGGGCAAACAGACGTGTCCGGCTCGCCACCTGCCGGGCCATCTCCTCACCGCCTTCGACAATGAAGCTGATCATCCCACCAAAATCTTGCATCTGGCGCTTGGCCAGCTCATGCTGCGGATGCTCAGCCAACCCTGGATAGAGCACGCGCTGCACACGCGGATGCTGGGCCAACATAGCAGCGATCTGGCGGGCGTTGGCACAGTGTTGGGCTATACGCAGCGCCAGCGTCTTGATGCCACGCAGGGTGAGGAAGCAGTCCATCGGGGCGGGCACGGCCCCGACAGCGTTTTGCAAGAATTTCAGCGCCTGATAGGTCTCCCCATCGTCAGTTACCACAGCGCCGCCAACAACATCGCTGTGGCCACCGAGGTATTTCGTTGTGCTATGTACCACTAGCCTGGCACCGAGCTTGAGTGGCTGCTGCAATATGGGGCTGGCAAACGTATTGTCCACAGCCACGGGCACGCCAAACCCTGCTATGGTCGCGATATCCGCCAGACGCATTGCCGGATTGGTGGGCGTTTCCAACCAGATAAGCTTCGTCTCAGGCTGGATGGCGGCTTCAACCTGGGCCGGGTCCGTCATATCGACCCAGGCGAACTCCAGTCCATACCTGGTCAGAACCCGCTCGAACAGGCGATAGGTACCGCCGTAAACATCGTCACCGACGATAATGTGGTCACCGGGTTGGAAGAGACGCAAGATCGTATCCGTCGCCGCCATGCCGCTGGCGAAGGCCAGGCCAAAACGACCACCTTCCAGTGCGGCGATAGCCTCCTGCAGCGCCGACCGGGTGGGATTATCCGTACGGCTGTACTCGTACCCTTTGTGCACAGCCGGCGCCGCCTGCACATAGGTCGAGGTCTGGTAAATTGGGGTCATGATTGCGCCGGTTTCAGGATCGGGGCGTACCCCGGCATGGACAGCAAGTGTTTCAGTTCTCATCAGACACGCGCCAGGAAGTCAATGAGATCGAACTTGGTCACGATATCACTCGGTTTGCCGTCGGACTTTACGATAGCCACCGAATGCACCGTGAAGATATGCATCAGCGTTTCGAGCTGGGTTTCTGGGGATACAGTCACCGGATCATCGGAGATAACATCAGTATCACATAGTGCAACACTCGTGACATCCGTGCCGTTCTCGGCTGTCAACATCTTCTTGAGCAGGTTGACTTCCTCGACAATGCCCAGAAGCTGCTGATGTTCATCCACCACCGGGATCTGCGAAATCCCATGCATACGCATTTGCTCGATCACATCCCCAATGGAGGCGTCGCACCTGGCCACAACCAGTTGGTGGCTTGGCTTTTTATCGAGCAGCGTCGCCACCGACGCCCCGGCCCAGGCGGGTTCCAACATCTGGTTTTCACGCATCCAATCGTCGTTGTAGACCTTGCTCAAATAGCGCCCGCCTGAATCGGGTAACAGGACAACGACGAGACTATCCGGACCAAGCTCGGCTTGCAGCGCATAGCGTATCGCGCCCAGGACCGCGCTCCCGGATGACACCCCGGCAAAGATACCTTCTTCACGCACCAGACGCCGCGTCATCAAGAAGGATTCCTTATCCGCCACGCGGACCATATCGTCGAGAACAGTGTGATCGTATGTCGATGGAAGGAAATCCTCGCCGATTCCTTCGATCTTGTAGCCGTGAGCTTCGACGATTTCGCCGGTCTTGAAATGGTCATATAGAACCGATCCCACTGCGTCGACACCCACGATCTTGATGTCCGGGTTCATCTCCTTCAGGTAGCGCCCTACGCCGGTAATCGTACCGCCGGTCCCTACCCCGGCCACGAACACGTCAATCTTGCCGCCCGTCTGCTCCCAGATTTCGGGGCCGGTCATCTCAACGTGGGTTTGAGGATTGGCGGGATTATGATATTGGTTTGCCAGGATGGCATTGGGTGTTTCTTCAGCGATACGGCGCGCCACACTGTAGTAGCTCTCAGGATCATCAGGCTCGACATTCGTCGGTGTCACCACCACCCGCGCGCCAAAAGCACGCAAGAACTGGATTTTTTCCTGCGACATCTTATCCGGCATAACAAACACCGTTTTATAGCCGCGCAACGCCGCTGCGATTGCCAGACCTACACCCGTGTTGCCAGACGTGGCCTCCACCACCGTCCCCCCTGGCTTAAGCATGCCCTTTGCCTCAGCATCTTCAATGATTTTCAGGCCCACACGGTCTTTGACAGAACCACCCGGGTTCATGTATTCGAGTTTGGCGACAATCTGCGCCTGCACGCCCCGCGTCACGCTATTCAGGCGTACGAGAGGTGTATTGCCAATTGCCTTGGTTATGTCGTCGTAAATTTGCATGTTCAGCCCTTAGCCAATTTCTCTCCAGCAAGATATAGTGCATCATTGCCCACTTGGGGACGCAGCCAGTTCAAGTCTACATCAAGTCGGGCTCGTTTTGCGAGAAGAAATACTGGCCTGTTTTCGGCCACGGATGTAAGGGAGGCCCTCTCATCACAGCTTGGCAACGCACCAGGTGATGTTTGGCACCAAACCTGTCGGCAATATAATGGGGGTAGTGTTGAGCACGGCAAGGAACAGGCGAGACTATGTCTGAGCGCATCCAACGGTGGGCCGTTATCGGGTTTATTCTGTACATCGCCTTGATCGGCGGTACCCTGCTATCCACCTTCTTCGTGATACCCGCCGCCATTTTCCAGGTTGTCGTCACGATAATCCTCATCTACTGGCTGATCACGCTCTTCCGGGAGCGTCGCCCCTGGCCCAAGACGCGACTCGATGCGCCACTGGCCGCCTATACGATCTGGTTACTGGTAACCACGTTCGCTGCAATCGATGTGCGCGTCAGCCTGGAGGCAATCTGGCGGTTCTTGGTGCACATCGCTGGTTTCTACCTCCTGGTAGACATGATGCGCAAGGGTCGTCAGCGCTGGGTTATGGAAGCGCTAGCCCTGTCAGGTGGCGCCATAATCGCCATCAGCATCGCCGAGATGTTCTCCTGGTATTTCGGCCTGGGCTTGGGTGGCCTAGAGCACGGCTGGTTCGCCGTTGATGGGCTGGGAGAACCCATCCCGCCGAACATCCACCGTTTGAGTGTCGCGCTCAATAACAGCACGATGCTCTCCAATTACGTAGCGCTCCTCTTGCCGGTCATGCTGGCGTGGGCGCTCACCACCCGCCAGGCAGACTATCGCATCGGCTTGCTACTTGTCTGTGCTGGTCTCCTCTGGGTCGAGATCTTCTCATTCTCACGGGGTGGCTGGTTGGCCACGCTGGCGGCAGCCGGCACGCTATTGCTGTTCTGGCTCTATCGGTGGTCGGTGCGCTCGGAACGCTATTCGCCACGCGTGGTCATGCCACTGGCAATTGGCGGTTTCGTGGCCGCCACGATCGGCGCGATGGCACTCATTGCAGCGGTTCGGGGGGTAAATATCATCGACCAGGATGAGGGCCGTCTGGACATGTGGAACAGCGCCATTGAGATGACCGCCGAGCGCCCGCTAACGGGATTTGGCGTTGCGCAATTCGGCGCTGGTTCTCGCGAATACCGCGATCCCTCTATCAGTGACAACCAGCTCGCGGCAGCGCACAATGTTGTGCTCAATGTTGGTGCCGAAACTGGCTTGCCCGGGGTCGGTCTGCTGATCTGGCTCAGTGCCGTATTTATCTGGGTCTGGTGGCAGGAATGGCAAGCATCCCCCCCAGCACGGCGGATCAGGCTTGAAGGGATTCTGGCGGCCCTGGTGGGCCTGGGAGCCCATAGCCTGGTTGATGCATTTTCTTTGACTGCCTCCGTGCTGCCGATACTGGTCTTCGCCGCCTATACCCTCGCGGGGCGCTTCACCCCCGACAATCCATCTCCAGAAATGGCACCACAAGAATACTACTACTGGTTACGGCCCGCAGCAGCGGCGCTGGTCATCGCCTACTTCGGCTGGCTGCTGGTCATCAACTACGCGAATCTACAACTGGTCCAGAGCATCGCAGCTATTGCTAATGATGATCTGGACACCGCGTTGGAAAAGGCAGAACGCGCCCAGGAGTACGACCCCTACCTTGGCCTATATGACCTGCATCAAGCCTATGTGCTCGGCTTGCTGGCAGATGATGCACCAGAAACCTACCTCGATCGTGCTATCGAAGCCCACGAAGAGGCCCTTGACGATTATCCAACCTTCGATACTGGACACGCCAATCTGGCCGCTCTCTACCATCAGCGTGGCAACTACGATCAGGCCATTCGACATATGCGGCAGGCGCGCGACAACAATACCTACAAAGCAATCTACCACGTAATGCTGGGGCAGTACCTTGAAGAACGCGCGATCGCCCGCGGTAATGATCCGCTCGAATCGGGTGCCGTTGAGTCTTACCGTCGCGCACTGGAAGAGGAACTGGCCCTGGCCCAGTCCGCTTTCTGGGATCCGGATCCAAGCCATTCCGCACGCCAGGCCGGCCTAACGGCGTTCTTCGAGGACGCGGACCCCGGAGAACAGCTTCTGATCGCCGTATACCGTGGCTGGGAGATGCGCGCGGCTGGTGTCCTGGACGCCAACACCGATTCTGACGAGTATTTGGCGGCGCTGGCGCTCGGCACTTACTTTCGCGATATGGTTGGTGACTACGAGGCAGCGCGTGAATGGTTCAACACAGCAATCGAGCGCAAGCCGCAAGCGGTCGCCTATGCAGAACGCGCTGAGACCTATTATCTACTTGGCGATATGGCGAATGCGGAAACGGACGCGCGCATCGCGCTCTATCATGACCCGGTCCTCGCAGCCCGCGCCTATTACATTCTCGCCCTGGTGGAACTGGACGCTGGCGACGTTGCCCCCGACGATGAGCAGTTCAATGACTGGTTGATCAAAGGGGTCGAGCCACGGATCGTCAAAGAGGACTTCTCACAGGTGGTGTTCTTGCGCCCGGGCTTTTTCGACTACCTGCCGCAGATGAACGCGCCGGGGCGCGATAGTGATCACTATGCCCCGTGGCTCTTGCTAGCGGAACGCTATGCTGCCGATGACGACCCCGAAACCGATGCGGCGGACGTCTATGAGGCCATCCTCCGACAGGATCCGTATGTCGAGGCAGCCCAGGAGCGTCTCGCAACCTTGCGCTAGCTGTCTCCTAGTCCCACTCCTCAAGGAGGAGAACGATCTCGTCAACCAGGCGATCGAAGAACTTCTGCATGACGTGATCAGGCATCTGGTAAACGCCACCAAAACTACCATCACCCAGCGCCTCGCGCACTGCCTGGGGTGACGCTGCCATGTCTGCTTCCAGGAATGGCTTCTCAGCTTGGGGTGATTCGGCAACCCGGGTGAAGGTGAAGTTCTCCAGCCAGTTAGCGTGCGTCCCTTCATGGCCAAGCTCAGCCATGGTCTGCTTGGCGACGGGCCCCTGCCACCAATTGTGCCATTTGACCTTCAAATCATCATGCTCACTGGCCAGTTGCTGTACCCCAGCGGGGAATTCATTGCCGCCGTGCCCGTTGAGGATCAACATCCGCCTGAAGCCCTGTTGAACCAGGCTCGCGACGATTTCGGTCATCACCTGGTTGAATGTCGCCTGACTGATGCTGACAGTGCCCGGATAAGCCGCAAAGTACGCCGACATCCCGAAGTTCAGCGGCGGAACGACCAGAACATTGGTCCGCATCGTCACCGCCGCCGCCAGGCTACGGGGAATACGGATGTCAGTGAAGAGACTCAGAAATGCATGCTGCTCGGTGGCGCCGGTGATGAGAATCACGCGATCATCCTGTTGCAGATAGCTCTCGACATCCATCCAATTGAGGTCTTCCAGGAACATAACGCAACCCCCTAACAGGTATTGCTAGCGATCTGCCAGGATATCATCAACGGCGGCACTGAGTTCACGCAGGTTACGGACAAGGTAGACAGCATCGGACAGCGGCGCGTACCGGTTGAGATCGCTGTCGCCAGTTCCCCACATATGCTCTGGCTCGGGGCAGAACCAGATACAGCGACGGCCACGGCGGGTTAGTTGCTGTGCAAGATCTAGCCGGGGATTGTTGAAGTTGTTTCGCCCATCCCCAACCAGGATCACCGACGTCTTACTGTCCACGCTGTCAATATGACGCTCAAAGAATGTCGCCAGGCTATTGCCCAGGTCGGTAGTGTAATAGCCCCGCGGATTCTCGCGCAAGACGCGCTCGACCGCAGCTTCAGGCCGTTCTGCCTTGAAGTGGTCGGTCACCTCAACCATATCATCGATAAAGATGAAAGAGCGCGCTTTAGCGACCAAATCCTGCAACATGTAGGTTAGCGTCAACATGAACTCTGACATGTAGCGCATTGACCCGCTGAGATCACAGATCACCACCAGTTTGGGCTTAACATGCCGCGTCCGATGGCGCAGCTCCAGGGGCACACCGCCGTACTTGAGATTGGCGCGAATGGTCCCCTTGGGGTCCAGCTCGCCGACACGTGCTCTTTTCTGGCGCAATGAAGCACGGCTCCGCAGCCGGGCTGCCAGGCGGCGCATCTCATCGCGAACCTGTTCTGCTTCATCAGGGGAAAGGTGCTGAAAATTCAGGTCCTCGACATCCCGTCGCGGTTCAGCGAGTTCTTGCTCGGCTAGATTCTGAGCAATATTCGAACCGACGTACTTACTGATCTGCTCGCTCAGGGCCCCCATGTTCTCTTCGAGCATCTCACGCAGTTCCTGGAGCGCTTCCTCGCTCATGCCCATTGCCCGGAGCTCCTCCATCAGCTGCTCAAGCGTATCACGCGCCGCCTGCATCCCCATCATCCGCTCCATCTGGCGTCCGAAGTAGTTCTGCTGGTACATATGCTGAGCATTCTGCATGCCGAGTTGCTGGGCCATCTGATCGAGTTGTTCGCGCGTGAACTGCTGGCCCTGCATCAACTGTTGCATCAGTTGCTCAAGAGCCTGTTGGTCGCCCATCAGGGATTGCAAGGCCTGCTGCAGCATCTCTTGCTGGTCCGGATCCAGCTCTTGGCTGACATCCCACATCGGGGGCGCATTGGTATCAAAGAACAGCGGGAAGAAGAAGTCGAAGACCTTACTATCCTTATGTTCCTTGACCAGAGTGGCCCGTAAGGTCGAGACTACCTCGGCTCGATCACCCACCCCGATAAGCTCCACTGCGCGCAACGCATCCTGTGACTCCGCAAGCGAAATCCGTACACCGGCGCCTCGCAGTGCCCGTATAAACTCCACCATCCGCTGATCCATTTGCCTATTCCTTTGACGACTCTGCTCTACGATGTCTGTTTTGTTGTTAAGCTAATTGCGCGGTCGTTTCCGGTCCGTCATCACATAACTGAGGCCGACAAAAGCACCGCCCCCAATGAAGAACGCTGAACCAATCAGCAGGAAGATCAATTGAGCGCGGTCGCCTTGCCCAATAGCCGCGAGGGCAAAGGCGGCGCCAATGATCGTGGTGACAAGCCCAACGATCAGCGGGTTCAATGATCTGACGCTATCTTCCAGTGTCATCAAGTTATAGCCGCAATTACTGCACCGTTTGTCGCCGATCAGCACATTTGCACCACAGCGCGGACACTTCTCGATTTTCGGAACGTTGGGCGCGGGAGTTTCTCGCCGAGGTTTTGACATGACAGGCCCACTCACCTTGTCTGCTCTAGATGCGCCAGTGCCAGACCAACCAGCGCACTGGCGGCCATATTGCTGATGCTGCCATCAAACCATAGTTTGCGGACAGCGTCAAGCGATTGGAGCCGTACCATGTGGATCTCTGTCGGTTCTGGAGCAGGCGATTGTTGAGCCGTCGCCTCTTCAGCTAGAAAAGCGTACATCCAGCCACAGCCACGATTAGCGTCGACGAAGAATTTACCCAGCAGCGTCCACCGCCCGGCTGACATGCCGGTCTCTTCCATCAGTTCACGCTTAGCGGTTTCGAGTGGATCGTCCGACGCGCCCTTCCCATCAAAGCCCCCAGCCGGCAGCTCGATAGAGACAACACCGGGACCATGGCGGTACTGCTCAATCGTTACCACCTGGTGGTCCGGCGTCACCGCAAAGATGTTCACAAACCCTGGCATCTCAACCCGGTAATAGTCAGGAATTTCGACCTGGTTGGGCAAGCGAACATGCTCCTGAATCACGCGTAGCCAGGGCGGCCGATGGATCAACTCCTGCCCCTTAAGCACGTCCCAGGCACGGCGATGATTGCTCTGCACTTGCTGAGGATAATCCGCCATGGTATTTCAGTTATTTCGTGGTCCCCGGCGACGGCCAGGGAGGTCATAGTCGGCCGGGGGGGCACTATCACCACGCCGCAGGACACGCCGCGCCTTCTGCAGATCCGCTTCGTGCTTGAGCAGCACAGTCAGGGTATTCTCCAGCGTGTCTTGATCCAGATGATCAGCGTTGAGCATCATCAGGGCTTTGGCCCAGTCCAGCGTCTCGGAGACACTGGGGCTCTTCTTCAGGTCCATATCACGCAGCCGCTGGACAACCTGCACCGCCTGTGCCGCCAGTTTTTCCTGCAAATCCGGGACTTTCAGCCGTACGACATCGAGCTCAGCCTCGAAGGTAGGATAGTCAACGAAGAGATATAGGCACCGTCGCTTCAGCGCCTCTGAGAGTTCACGCGTGTTGTTACTCGTCAGAACAACGACAGGCTGGTGTACTGCCGAAATTGTCCCCAGCTCTGGTACAGTGACCTGGAAGTCACTCAACACTTCCAGCAAAAAGGCCTCAAACTCAGCATCAGCCCGATCAATCTCGTCGATCAGCAGGACAACTGGCTCCGGCGCTGTAATCGCCTTGAGCAGAGGGCGCGGTAGCAGAAACCGGTCTGAGAAGAACACATCTTCCTCAAGAGCCAGGCGATCAGCAGCTTCAGTCAAGGAATTGGCGCCAGCCAGCACGTCTTGCAGCTTATCACGCAGAAGCTGCGTATACAGCATCTGTTTCGCATACTCCCATTCGTATAGCGCTTTACTTTCGTCCAGGCCCTCATAGCATTGCAGACGGATGAGTGGTTTGCCTGTCGCGCCCGCCCACGACTTGGCCAGCTCCGTCTTACCGACACCAGCCGGTCCCTCAACCAGTGCGGGTTTGCCTAGTTTTTCGGCGAGGAAGATAACAGTTGCGATATCGTCGGTGGCGATGTAGTTGCGGGTGGCCAGAGCCGCCTTGACATCTTCAATGGTGTTATACATTACCAGGGAGTCTCCAATTCTAATCCGGTCGATTAACAAAACATCGGAAATCAGGTATGCGCCAGGATGAGGTCCGCGAAATCATCCGGGGAGTCGATCAAGTTACCGGTGTAATAATGAGCCACTCCATAGTCCTCGAGCGCGGACTGCTTGATCGCCGCTTCTTGGCGCTGGGACCAGACAATTACCGGAATATCAGGAAAAGCCACCTGAAAACGCTTAAGCTCGGTGAAGCCGGGAGCAACATTACCTGTTTCAGGGAACGGGGCACAGATCACAAGATCGGGGCGGGTTTCGTAGGCTGTCAGATAGTCATCCAGCGAGCGCGCGGTCTGAAGCACATGACCGCTCTCCTCAACGAGCACCTCAAAGAAGCGATCACGGAGTTGGCGCGCCAGCCCGCTGAGTTGCTCGGTATCTGGCGCATTTAGCGCCTGATGCATCCGCTGGATAATTGCGACTGTAGCCATGTGCCAGTTCCAGTTCCTCTATCTAGCCTAACGTAGTATAACGCAAAAATGTTCGATCGCCGCCTTGCCAAGGTAAGCATTCACTTAGGAAACCCGTCCATCTGATAACGACAAACCCAGCGAAATGGCAAGGAAGCAGCTAGTGTCACTGACGAAATCCATGAAACGCTCACATCTGGTTTTTGGCCTGGTTGGTTTGGTGATCCTTGGCTTGGTTGGGGTCGCGGCGCTGGGGATCGCGGCCGAGGAAAACTCAGGTGTGCCAGCCAGCTCAGAGTCTTCCTCGCAGCCGGAAGGATGGCTTGATCTCAACAGCGATTATGTGATACCGGATTTACCCTTTCCGACCAATCCCGACCCGGATGAATGTGGAATACCGCAACCATGGGGATCTGATAGCAAAGCCTGGCTAAATGGATACTACAAGGGTGAGTTGATCCAGCCTGTTGTCTATCTCTACGATGGGCATGGCCGCAACGAGATCGTGGCCCAGGCCATTCATGGCACTGAGGTGGAAATCCTCATGTTTCAGGCTAACCCGGTATTAGACTATTATCTGGTGGAGGTCACCACTCAAGAAGACGGCCAGAACCAGGGTTGGGTCCCAGCACCGTTTCTCTCACGCGACCCCTTTACGAGTTGACGTCCAGACAGCGCAAAACTGCAGGCATTGAGCACGGGCGCACCATTACGTTGCGGGCTTGTTTCCGCGACGCATTGCCTGCAGATTCGCCATGCGCTTGAACGTGATTAGTTGCCACAAGGCATCTAGCTCCCCTAGCTCGCGCGCAGTCAGCGTCCCCGCCTCATGGCCATCAAGAAGATAGCGCACACGTTCCACCGTCATCGGCGTGGGAGTGTAGTTGAGAATGTCCTCCGGGGATGGCGAGGATGTCAGGAGCGCCAGAAGTTCGTCGTAGGCTGTCGAGCGCGATGGCATGCGATTTCCCCTCAGGTTCTTGTGCTTCGTTGGTAGAATGATAACCACGACTAATCTAACCATACCCGGAATTCGTCTTTTCATATGTTAGAAATCGGTGAAAAATCTCCGTAGCGAATTTTGTGTCTTGGCTCTTCCCTTATGTATAATGGCAGTCAGACAACATACTTGAGAGGGCTTCATGCAAAAACTGAGATGCACAAGCTGTGGCGCTGATCTTGAGGTCGAAAACCAGTTTATTCGCTCGGTCACGTGCGCCTATTGTGGCGCCAACTACATGATCAGCGGGTCACAGACACTAGACCCCAAAGGCAAAACAGCGACCTTAGCGGACTATCCGTCGCGGCTGAACGTTGGTGCGCGGGGCACCATCCGCGGCCGGGCATTTCACGTCCTGGGTCGGATCCGGTACACTTACGATGCTGGCTTCTGGGAAGAATGGCAGATCGCCTGGGATGATGAGCAATCTCCGCCGGATTGGCTCGAAGAAGACGAAGGGATGTGGACGCTATACCGCCGGGGCCGGATCAAGGCCGCGATTCCCCCCTACGAAGAGGTGCGCGTCGGGACCAGTATCAGCATCAACCAGCAGAACGTCTTCATCACCGAGAAGCGCAAGGGTCAAGTCGCTGGCAGCGAGGGCCAGTTTTCCTCTGTGTTCCCCATTAGTGGCGAATTCGGCTATGTAACTGGTGCAGGCGACAAGGGCAAACTTAGTGTAAACTACTGGCAGGATGAGATCGAACTCTCCCGCGGCGATGAAATCGAATTCAACGATCTGGTGATTAAGTAATTGCAAGATGGCAACAACACAACGTTCAGCACTCAAACAGCTCCAATGTCCCAATTGCGGCAGCCCAGTTGATCAGCATCACCCCGGTACCCAGACAATCGTCTGCGAAACGTGTGGTAGTCATCTCGGGATCGGGATGGGCGAGCCCGCGATGTTGGGCGAAGGCACCACCCTCGGGCGTCCTCCCAAACCGATCAAACCCGGCGATGTTTTCGCGCTCATGGGGGTGTCGTATATCGTCCTGGGGCGGGTGGACTATGAAGGGTGGGACTCGGCGAATTCATCGGACCGCTGGCGCTGGACCGAGTGGCTCCTTGGCGCTGAAGATGGCCGCATGTTGTGGCTATCGTACGACGATGAAGCAGGGTTCGTGCTCTTCCGCAAAATCCGTATCCGGGCGCCCTTTAATCCGCAGACTTCGGCCCACCTCCCAATCGACAACCAACGCTCGGCGATCGTCAAAGAACGCTATCCAGCCCGAATCCTTGGTGCTAAGGGCGAGTTGACGTGGCAGGCCAAAGCTGGTGACCAGTTGAATATGGTCGAGGGCGCCGGAATGGGCAAGCGGTATAGCTTGCAGGTTGCTGAATCAGAGCTAGAGTTGTATGAAGGGGTTCCCGTTGAGGAAACGGCGATTGCAGCCGCGCTGGGCGACGATGGCTGGCTCGAGCGCACCAAGAATCGCAAAGCACGCAAGGCGATCATGCGCTTTGCCGGCATCGCGGCTTTCATCTTCGCGTTAATTGGCCTATGTCTCGGGGCCGCGTTCTACGGCTACTCGGGTGACAAGATTACTTCAGAGACGGTGCGGCTAAACGTCGAAAACCCCAGGGCCAGCATTCCGATTGACCTGGACAATGCCAACCGACCTACGATGGTGAAGCTCAAACTGAATGGCTCCTTGCCAGCCAACACCTGGGCTGAGATCGATGTCTCCGTTAGGGATCCCGACGAAGTCGAAACCTATGTCTTCACATCTGAATTCTGGCGCGAGACAGGAACGGACTCGGATGGCCCCTGGGACGAGAGTGATTACTCTGGTAGTGGGCGCTTTATCCCGGACGCGCAAGGACAACACGAGGTACTGGTCGACCTTAGTGCCATCAACGAAGACATCCAGAACAACACGATCAGTGTTGAAGTGGCGGTATATAAGAACAGCTTCCTCTACACCTGGTTTCTGGGATATGGAGGCCTGGCGGGGATCATCGGCCTGGGGTTAATGGCTTTTGGTTTTCCCGAAACCGCCGGCAACTTCGTGAATAGCATTCTCGAGGACTAAACCACTATGTTCCGTGGCATTATCATGACATTTATCGTCTTCCTGCTCCTACTGTGTTTGATGGGAACATTCTACGCCAGCTACACCGGCATTGGACTGGTGAATGCTGGCGCTGCATCTGTGCGAGAAGGCAGCAGCGGTGGTCCAGTGATCCGTGGAGGCGGCCCCAGCGGTGGCAAGTGAGCTTCCCACCGTTACATCGCGTGAACGCGCCACTCTGCTCGTTTCCGTTCTCATCATCGCCATCTGTGCCCTGACCTATGAACTGATTATCGGCACGTTGTCGAGTTATCTTCTCGGCAACAGTGTCACACAGTTTTCTTTCACCATTGGGCTATTCCTGTTTGCGATGGGCCTTGGAGCATTGGTCTCGCGCGTGATTCAGGATCACGAGATCCGGTGGTTCATCCTGGTTGAGCTGATCATCGGCATATTCGGCGGATTCTCGGCAGCAATTCTGTACGCGGTGTTCACAACGGCATTTGTCTACTATTACATCGTTATGGTCACCCTGATTATTATCATCGGGGTTTGTATTGGACTTGAGATTCCACTCTTGACCCGAATTGTCGCCACCCAGGGCGAGCTCAGCAAGGCCCTGGCCGATGTCCTATCGTTCGACTATCTGGGCTCACTGGTTGCTTCGCTGGCCTTCCCGTTGGTGCTCTTACCTGCCCTGGGCGTGAACCAAACCGCTTTCCTGATGGGCCTTTTCAACATCGCTGTGGCCGCGATCATCCTGCGCCAGTTTCAGCCCCAGCTCACGCCGCGTAGCGCGCGCTCCCTATGGGGCATCGTGGTCGTTTTCTCGGGGTTGATGATCGCTGGCTTCACCGCTTCGACGAGCATTTTTGACTTCTTCGAGCAACAACTCTACGAAGACCGCATCATCTACCGGGAGCAAACCCCCTACCAGCGGATCGTCATCACCCGCAAAGGCGAGGACATCCGTCTATTTCTGGATGGTAATCTGCAGTTCAGCAGCCGCGACGAATACCGATACCATGAAATCCTGGTTCATCCCGTGATGCACATCCCACGTTCACGGGAGCAGGTACTGGTACTAGGCGGTGGGGATGGGCTCGTGGCTCGTGAGTTACTCAAGTACCCGGAAGTCCAGAAGATCGTGATCGTGGATATTGATCCGGCCATCACTGAGCTTGCGCGCGACTATCCTCTGCTGCGCGAATTGAACGAGGGGTCACTGGAGGATGATCGCGTCGAGCTCATCAACGAAGATGCCTTCACCTTTGTGCGCGATCATGCTGAGCAATACCCGGTGATTATCGCTGATCTGCCGGACCCGAACAATGAGAGTCTGGGCAAGCTCTATAGCCAGCAGTTCTTCCAGATGGTCGCCGGATGCCTGACTCCGGATGGCGTCTTCATCACCCAGGCGACATCGCCCTACTTCGCCCGCGAGGCCTACTGGTCTATCGTCCATACTCTGAAAGCAAGCGGTTTTGAGGTACTGCCTCTGCGTGCCTATATCCCTTCCTTTGGCGAATGGGGCTTTGTTGTCGGCACACTGCACAAAACGCCAACACTGCGTCTGCCTGAGAGTATCGCCTTGCGCTTCCTAACTCCCGACGTACTGGCCACCGCGACGGTTTTTGATCCTGACATCGACGAAGTTGATGCTGATATCAATACCCTCGATGACCCTGTCGTTGTCCGCTATTACGAAGCGGGCTGGCGCGAGTGGGACTAGATGATCTGTGAAGCCACTGAGATAAAAGGTGCAACCATCAACCCACCCAATAGAAAGGCCAGCGCCGCGTTCTGCTCAAGAATAATCTCCCGCTTGATGTAGGTATAGACGTTCTCACCTTCCAGCGGATCCATCACGCGATGGGCAACCCAAAACGCCAGGAAAGTATATAAGAAAGCGAGAATCAGACCGCCGCCAATCCAGGCGAGGTCACCTAGCGTCGAGTCCGCTGGTTCCGGTGCCGCCGTCATCACCCCGATGAAGGTCGATGTGATGAGCGCAATGATGAAAAACGTGGCGCCGACCGCCGTATTCTGATTGTCTTCGATCTCATGTGGCAGCCTTTTGGGCGGCAATCCCAGCCACCACATTATGCCAATGGCGATGGCCTGCGATAGAACAGTCGCCGCCGTGGCCCAGACAACAGCATTAATTACCAGATCCATCACTTTCCCTCCGATTCTGTGAGATGGAATGTCGATAGCGAATAGACGCCGATCGTGCCGCGTAATTGTGGATAAATGTGCAGTGACGCCCAGTCTAGCACGCCGTCGCGCAGATGCCAGTCTAGCTGAGTAACCGGATACTTACCATAAATCTGAGGAAACGTCATCGACAGCCGCGGACTCCCTAGAAGCTGTGGCGACCGAAGGAAGCTCAGCCGTGTCGCGTAGTGCGGGCCGTCTTGATAGGTATAAGGCTCCAAAGTATCAAATCTGTGGTGGTGAGCGTCCAAATCAGGTGGCAGCACAATGCAGGCCAGTACCTCTTGCATCATGACCTGGCCGGCGCGTTCAATGACGACCCGATGACTCTCACCGATGACTTCAAAGGTTATAACCCAATCCCCATGCGCAATCGTTGCCGTCTGGAGTATGGTAGCTGGCAACAATGGTCCACCTTTGATAACCGTCAGGACAAGATCGGTTGGCTGTTGGTGGACCGGATTGAGAAATTGCCTCGATGATTCCCTGTTCATCATTTCTAATCCAGCAGCACCAATCGGCAGATCACGTCCGGACGCTCTTGACGGATCGTGATCCCCGCTACGCTATTCTCAGCCACATGGCGTACCGATGCCAGATTGGCCCCACTGTCAGTGAGTCCCGAGGTTGCGTCGAAGTGAATTTCGGGCATAGCCAGCCTCCTAGATCTCGATGATCAGACCCTCATGAGCACCCAGCCGCAGCCGCGACAGGTCGAGATCCTCACCTTCACGATCGAGACCTGACGAGACCGCCACTTTCCCGCGATCCGCAATCGCATCCAGCGACAGCGTTTGCTCAGCGTCGGCAAAACTCAGGACGATCAACCGGCGCTGGCCGTCATATTCGCGCAGGTACGCATAGCACGTATCTGGGGTATCGGTCACCGTATGATAGGCCCCTTGCTGTAGTGCAGGCGTCGATTTGCGGTATGCCAGGAGCCGTTTATAGAGATTCAAGACGGAATGCGGGTCTACCTGCTGAGCAGCAACGTTGCGCTGTTCGTAACCCTCAGCAACCGGCAGCCACGGTTCAACTGTCGAGAATCCTGCGTAAGGTACCTCCGACCACTGGAAAGGCGTCCGGCAGGGGTCGCGGCTTAGCTCGGCGCCGCTGTTGATGCCTTGAGGATCCTGGATCTTGTCCGCCGGAATCACACCATCAACCATACCGATCTCCTCGCCCATGTAAACCACGGGCGTACCCCGCAGCGTCAGGAGCAACATCGCCGCCGTGCGTACGGCCTGCGGCCCGAAACGCGTTGCCAGACGCGACGCATCGTGGCTCCCCAGGACATTGCTCGGCCAGGCTCCCGGCGGCAACACCGCTTCGAGCGCTTCGATCTGGACACGGATTGGCTGTGCCTGCCAAGGAAGAAAGAGCAACCCGAAGTGGAAGGGTAGATGCAGTTCGTCCCCATTCTGGCCAAAGAACTCGGCCCATCTGGCGAGCGGTTCGGTCCAGATCTCGCCGATACTCACCCGTTCTGGATAGGCGTCAATCACCGCTCGTATTTCGCGCATGACGTCATGCACTTCGGGGCGATCAATGTCGTAAATGTGCCGCTGCTCGCGGTGGATAGGGTTGCTATCCGAGACATCGTCATCGACAATTTCTTCGACGGGATTATCACGGAACTGCTCATCCTTGATGATAAAACTGACGACATCCATCCGGAAACCATCGACTCCACGCTCCATCCAGAAACGCAGCGTCTCGAACATCGACGCTTTCACCTCCGGATTGCGCCAGTTGAGGTCGGGTTGTTTGCGGTCAAACAGATGCAAGTAATACTGTTCGGTTGTGGCGTCCCATTCCCAGGCCAGGCCGCCGAAGAAGCTCCGCCAGTTATTCGGTGGGCTGCCATCGGGTTTGGCGTCTTTCCAGATGTACCAATCGCGCCGGGGATTCTCCCGCGATGCGCGCGATTCGATGAACCAGGGATGCTCATCCGACGTGTGGTTCGGCACCCAGTCGAGAATGAGGCGCATCCCGCGCCGGTGGATAGCTTCTAACAAGCGATCGAAGGTTGCCAGATCGCCGAAGAGTGGATCGATGTCGGTGTAATCTGAGACATCATAGCCAAAATCGGCCATTGGCGATGGATATATCGGACTGATCCAGATTGCATCAATGCCAAGGTCCTGTAAGTAGTCGAGACGGGAGATGATACCGGCGAGATCACCAACGCCATCTCCGTTGCCATCCATGAAGCTACGCGGATATATCTGGTAGATTACTGCGGTGTGCCACCATTGGAATCCAGACATCCTTATTTTTGTTTCTCCTTGTGTGCTAGTCTCAAAATGCGAGCAGATCTTCCATATGGCGCCGGATCAGCGCAACAGTCGGTACCACGGCGTCCATCAAGCCAGTGTTGAAGGGTACAGGCACCGCGGGCGCAGCGACACGCTCAACCGGTGCATCCAGGTCAAGAAATGCCTCGCTCACGATGGTCGCTGCGATTTCCCCACCAAAGCCACCAAGTGCAATGTCCTCATGCACGATCAAGCATTTGCTGGTCCTGGCGACCGATTCGAGAACAGCGGCTTTATCCCACGGCACAATCGTGCGTAGATCAATGATCTCGATCGCGGCTTCAAGCTCGGCGGCCGCCGCCTCACAGCGCTCGACCATTGCGCCCCAGGTGACGACCGTGAGATCATCGCCACGGCTGACAAAGTTTGCCTGACCAAAAGGAAGCATGTAGTCATCGCCAGGATAGGGGCGCCGGGCCCAGGCAGCATCCAGCATCGCGCGATGTTCAAAGAAGATGACCGGGTCATTACCGCGTAAAGCACTGCGCAGCAGCCCGACAGTATCTTCTGCATTGGATGGAAAGGCCAGTTTCCAACCCGGCGCGTGGGCAAAGACAATCTCGCTGGTGACGCTGTGCCACGGATCGCCGATCTTGCGATAGCCGCCAGGAATACGCACGACAATCGGTGCGGCAAAACGGTTGTTGGTACGCCAGCGTATGGTACCGCAATTGTTGAGCTGTTCCGTCGCGGGATCAGCGTATTTGCGAAACTGTATTTCCGGGACGGGAACCAGACCGGCGTAGGCCATGCCTACCGAGCGACCGATGATCCCTTCCTCAGACAAACTCGTGTCAAAGACACGCGCTTCCCCATGCTTCGCCTGCAGGTCTATTGTCGCGGCATGCACCCCGCCTTTGAAGCCGACATCCTCGCCAAATACCAGACAGCGCGGATTGACGGACAGTTCGACATCAAGGGTGCGCCGAATCGCCTCAATCATATTGATCCGGCGGCGGTCATCGGGCCGCGGCGTTGCATCGCCGCTGGGGGCTTGAATCCCTGCGCCTATAAGGCCGCCGACCGCTTGAGGACGCTGCGGGTCTGAGAAGAGGAAATGCGATACTGAAGCCGGATCTGGTTGGGGCTGGTTAAGGGCTGCATCCCGGCCTGCTTCAACAGCCTCACGCGCCGCTGCCACATGCCGGTCCCATTCGTCATCTGACATATGCTCGGGGACAAGCGCACGGTGCAATGCAGAAATTGGATCGCGTTCCCATTCCGCGTCGAGTTCCTCACGCGATTTGTAGGCCTGGTTGTCCATACTTGAATGGCCAGCCAGGCGTGGCATCGTTAGACGCAGCAGCGCCGGTCCTTGCCAGGCGCGCACATACTCAACGGCTTCATAGACCGCCGGTGCCGCCTGGGCAGGATCCGTATCGCTGCTATCCCAGATAGCCAGGTTTTCAAAAGATGCCAGATTGCTGGCGATATTGGCACCCGGGGTTTGGAGCGGCGCGCGCACAGAAATCGCAAAGCCGTTATCCTCGATCATAAAAAGGAGGGGAAGTTTGAGCGTGGTAGCCATCGTCAGCGCCGACCAGAATCCGTTAGTAGCCACGGATCCATCGCCCCCGAAGACCACCCCTATACTACCCTGGTAATCCATATCTCCCAGCGCCTCAACGTGGTAACGCAGCGCCTGGGCCCAGCCGGCCGCTGGGGTGAACTGAGAACCGACATCGCCTGACATGGGCAGAACCAGCGCACGTTCGCGACGCGGCATGTTGAACACCACGCCGACATCACGGCCACCGCTCAGTCCGCCGGGGAGAGCCATTCCCGAAGCAAAGGCCTCTTCTACAGTCAAACCTGTGCCGAGCATGAAAGGGCGAGAACGATAGTACACGCTGGCCGCATCATGAGGATAGGTGAGCAACTGGCTGATGAGCAATTGCCCCAACTCGTGGCCACGTGCTGAGAACTGGTAGGTCACCAGCCCCTGAGGAGTCAGCGATTCCTCCTCCATATCATCCATCATGCGCGAGGTCAGGGCCAGGCGTGTAACCTCATGCCAGTCGAAAGCGGGGTGTAGGTCTGTCACGAGCACTTCTCCCGGTAGTGAGTCAGCAGCGCAAAATATCCCGACTAATATATACCCTTGATCAGCATTGGCACAAATTCAGATTCCGGCTAATCATTCTCGCCAACAACAAACTCGTAAAGCCGCTGCTGGTGTTCGCGGGCGTCGCGAAAACGCTCAACATAGGCCGATTGTGGTGAAACCACCCTGGCGGGAGGCATTGCCCAGGCACGTACATCCGCGATACCAAGCGCACCTAGCAGGAGCATGCCTATCCCGCGGGCGGTTATCTCTGGGTCGCCTGTCACGTGCAAAGGGCAGTTAAAGGCAGAGGCAATCATCTGTGCCCAGGCTGGGGAGGCGGCCAGCGCCCCACCGCTGGCGACTACCCTTGGTGTTGGGCCCGAGAGCGGTGAAAGTTGTTGCAGGACCGTGCTCAGGCGCAGTGCAATGCTCTCGAGCAGAGCCTGAAGGATGTCGACTGCAGTTGTTTCCAGCGTGAGGCCGTGGAGAGCGCCAGAAACCCGGGTAGCCCAACCCGGGCTGCGTTCACCTCCGAGAAGAGGCAAGGCCGTCAGATTGTGCTGGAAGGGTTCGGGGGTAGACAATTCACCTTCGATGGTGGTTGCGTCAGGAGGCAAATTCAGGGTCTGTTTGGCCCATGCGAATACATTACCACCTTCGGCAGTAGCACCGCCTAGCAGATGAAGGCGCTGGTCTATGCGGTAATTCCATAAGCCAGAGGGGATGCGGTGTGTCGTTTCGCTAATGGCTACACGAAGAGCGGCTGTCGTTCCAACCGACAATGACAGGCAGTCCGGCTGAAAGCAAGTCGCACCGGCATGAGTGGCCGCCCCATCGCCAATCGCAAGGCTGAACGGTTTATCGCGCAGCACCGGCCAGCGCGTCGCATAAGGTTCGCGAAGGCCAGCTTGTAGAGCATCGTAGTCAGCCAGCCGCGGCAGGTCTGCCGCCGACAGACCCAGCAGTTGAAGCCAGTCGGGGTCCCACTGTAGCGTAGAACGGTTCAGCAGCCCTGTCCAGGAGGCAAGCGAATAGCTGGCTGGTGTAGCACCAAACCATTGCTGGTAAAGGAAACTAGCCAGATCAAGCCACAGCGCCACCTGGTCAAATAGGTCTGGTCGGGAGCGCCGCAGCCAGTGCAAGCGCGCAGGATGATAGGCCGTATGCAGCCGGCAGCCGGTACGCTGCCAGGTGACCTCAGGATCTACCTGGTGCGCCAGAATCTCGACATCAGGGGCACTGCGTGTATCCGCATAGGTGAAGACTGGGGTCCGCGGCACGCCATTGGCATCCACACCGAGCAGATTGCCCGCGAATGTGGCCATACCCACCCCAAGGATGTGGTCGGCACCTGGGTGCTGCAAAACCTCATCAATGCACGCTTCAACAGTGTCCTGCAAGGCAGCTGGATCCAGAGTGGCAGCTCCCACGGGCGAGGTTGAGAAACTGTACTCGCGCCGGGCAACCGCACCGGGAATCGGTATGAGATGTCTATCAAGGAGCAGTGCCCGGACAGATGAGCTTCCGATATCAATCACTAACACTGGCAAGCGTTCGCTACCCTTGGAGAATTCTGGCCACCGGACAAGCTGAAAAAGCCGACCAATGCCAACCTATCTTCACAGATATCATTGGTCCAACGCAACTTGGAAGTTGTGAAGACCGAGTACAATCGGCCTAGGTCAGCGATGCTAGGCAAAACGGACAGACGACGAGTCGCCGACATTGAAGCTGTTGTAGCGACCGATAACCGAAGCATCCTGCCCAACCAGACTGTTGTCCAGCAGAGCGTTCTGGATCTTGGCAGCTTCGCCCACAATTGAGTCGCGAATAATACTGCTCTCAATATCGCACTGGGCTGAAATCGTTACGTTTGGACCGATCACCGCATTCCTGATTGTCGCGGTCGGGTCAATTCGAACTGGCGGGATGATAATCAAACCGTTGGTGGCAATCTCCCCGCTATTGTCCATACCGCCCTCGCCCAGGAGGAAGCGATTGGCCGCGAGGACCGCATTCGGGGTACCGCAATCCAGCCAATTGGGCACCGTTTCAGTTTTGAAGACCATACCATCGTTTACCATATACTGGAGTGCATCGGCGATGTAGTATTCTTCCTTGGTCATCTTGCCTTCATCGATCTGCCGACGCAGGGCAGCGACCAGTTTGCGGCCATTGTTGATATAGTAAAGCCCGATAATCGCCAAGTTCGTTGGTGGCTCCGCCGCCTTTTCGACGAAATTGATGACATTCTGCTGATCATCAAGCATGACAACCCCATAGCGGCGCGGGTCATCAACTTCCTTAACGTAGATTACCGCTTCTGAGATCGGATTGCGGACCAATTCAAAATCCGTCTCAAAAATGTGGTCACCGAAGACAACGAAAACAGCCTCATCGGTGTCGATATATTCCCGTGCCAGATAAATGGCATGGGATTGGCCGAGCATTTCCTTCTGCTCGACAAACTGCACTGGCAGCCCCGTATAATTGTGGTGGATGTATTCGGCAATCTGATCACCGAGATAACCTACGACGAAGATATACTCGCTGACATCGAGATCACTGAGTTTGTCAAGAAGATGGGCCAGCACAGGCTTGCCAGCCACATTGATGAGTGGCTTCGGTTTACTAAATGTATGGGGACGAAGGCGAGTCCCATAACCCGCCAGCGGAATAACGACTTTCATCGAAAATGCTCCTGAGTTTTGGCTAAGTCTAAAGCACGGGTATACGCTGATGCCAGTTTGTTGCGCGCTGATACGCAGAAGCAACCCGCAACATCTTCTCTTCCTGGAAAAAAGGACTCATGATTTGCAAGCCGATAGGCAGTTGATCCTCGTCGTAGCCACACGGAATCGATAGGCCACCAATACCAGCCAGACTTGCGGGCAAAGTCAACACATCGCTCAAGTACATCTGAAGCGGATCATTCACCCGCTCATTGAGCTTAAAGGCTGTCGTTGGCGCGGTCGGGGAAACTATGGCATCCACCTGCTCAAACGCAGCGTCGAAATCAGCCTTGATGAGCGTGCGCACCTTCTGAGCGCGCAAGTAGTACGCGTCATAGTAGCCGGCGGATAACGCATAGGTTCCGAGCATGATGCGGCGCTTGACCTCCGGGCCAAAGCCCTGCCCACGGGTTCGGCGATAGGTATCCCACAAGGTTGGCCCTGTCTCGCGTTTGCCATAACGGACCCCATCATAGCGGGCGAGATTGGCCGAAGCTTCAGCCGGCGCAAGCAAATAGTAGACCGAGAGCGCATAAGCGGTATGGGGCATGCTGATCTCTCGCACCTCCACACCAAGGGAGAGAAACGTGTCCAGGGCTTGACGCACTGCATCTTCAACGGCGGGCTGCAGACCCTCTACAAAATACTCACGCGGGACGCCGATACGCATGCCCTTTACATCATCAGCCACAATTTCGCCGTATGGAGGTACCGGCACATCCATCGAGGTGCTGTCTCGTAGATCGTGACCAGCAATGATCTGTAGCAACAAGGCGGCGTCCTCTATCGTACGGCCAAATGTGCCGACACAATCCAGCGAAGATGCAAAAGCTGTTAGCCCATAGCGCGACACACGGCCATACGATGGCTTAATGGCAGCGACACCACAAAAGGCTGCCGGCTGACGCACACTCCCCCCCGTGTCGGTACCGAGTGCGCCAGCAGCCAGGCGTGCCGCAACCGCTGCGGCACTCCCTCCGCTCGAGCCGCCGGGCACGCGCGCTGTGTCCCACGGATTGCGCGTCGGGTGGTACGCAGAGTTTTCAGTAGACGACCCCATCGCAAACTCATCGGTGTTGGTCTTACCCAGTATCACAGCACCGGCATCGATCAAACGTTGCACTGCTGTGGCGTTGTATGATGGGATGTAGCCTTCGAGGATGCGCGAGCCACACGTGGTCGCCATATCCCTGGTATTCAGAACATCCTTGATAGCAATCGGGATACCCAGGAGAGGCAAGTCCTGGCCGCTACTATGCTGCTGATCTGCCTCATCTGCCATTTCCAACGCAAGATCTTCTGCAACATGAAGATAGGCACCCACCTGGGGATCAAGCTGCTGGATACGCTCAAGATAAGACTGTGTAAGCGCAACCGCCGAAAAATCGCCGTTTCGCAGGCCATGGCGCGCTTCTCGTATTGACAAATCTGTGAGGTCTTTGGGCATACCACTCATCTGCCTAATGCAATAGGGACATAATACAAAGTAAACCCTGCGTTTGGGTCAGCCCCAACGGCCTGATGAGTATACCACATCCTTCCTATGACATCGCGGTGAGACCAGCGACAACCGGCTCCCAATATCCGAGGCGCCAGAAAATGGCCACCATCCGGCAGGGCATCTATGCTACAATGACAAAAATAGCGAAATGAAACACCTAACCGAGCGACGCGTTTGTGGCATCAGATACGCTCACCAAGCCTTGCCGCAAGCTCTTTCCAACAAACAATGGCGTAACAGTATATCAATCAGGCAACCATGGCCCAACGCAATTACTATCAGATACTTGGCATCACACGCGATGCGAGTGATAAAGAGATCAAACGCGCCTATCGTGAGCTGGCCCGACGCTATCATCCTGATTTGAATCCTGGTGATGAGGAAGCCGAAAATCGCTTTAAGGAAATCAACGAAGCCTACGAAGTGCTCAGCGACCCCGATAAGCGATCGCGCTATGACCAGATGGGACCCTTCTGGCAGCGCAGCAGCGGCGGTAATGGTTTCAACTGGACGCGCTGGTCAAGTACGCCCAGTAACACCGACCACCGCAATCGTAACTGGCATATGCCTTACGAGGAAGCCAACGGTAGCGGCGGCATTTTCTCGGATTTTCTCGGCACCCTTTTCGGCGACACCAGTTCGCGTGCCCGGAATGACAGTCGCGCCCGCAAGAAGCCCATTCACGGGTCTGATCTTGAGGTTGACATCAACATCACCCTCGAAGAAGCCTATGAAGGGACGATCCGAAAGATCACCAGCAGTGAAACGGGACGCGATTTCAATGCTCAAATCCCCCGTGGGGCGCGCAGCGGAACCAAAGTGCGCTTTGCGGCTCAGGGTAAGCGTGGCTTTGCCGGTGGGGAACGGGGTGACCTTTATGTGATCATTCACGTTGAGCCACATCATCTTTTTGAGCGAAATGGCGACGATCTTCATATGGATCTAAGGTTGGATCTGTATACTGCCGTATTGGGTGGTGACGTTCGAATCCCCACGTTGGGTGGTGATGTGATGCTGCGTATTCGTTCCGGGACCCAGTCCGGGCAGCTCATTCGGCTCAGCCAGAAAGGGATGCCACGCCTGCATAACACCAGCGAATACGGGGACCTCTACGTAAGACCGTTGATACAGGTCCCAACTGAATTAAATGAGAGAGAACTTGATCTGTTCAAGCAACTGCGCAATCTCCGCTCCTAGGTACTATCCATAATCAGAGAAGGATTGTAACGCGATGGCAAATCGTTTATTGGTGGTTTTCGGGCTCGTCTTGCTCGTACTTGCCGCTGCGCTGGCTCTCGTTGAGATTAACAATAGCACTGAAGACTCATCTCAGGATGATCCTTCCGTCATCCACCTCCGGACGGTTTCTGACCACACGGAAAGCCGCGACTTCCGTGCGGTAAACAACCCCGTCGAGCCCGTGTACCAGTGGCCTGCTCAGGCGCCAACGGCCACCCCAGTACCCGTGGAATACATCAACCAGGCCCGGGCCGCTGAAGAAGTCCTGGTCAATATTTATGAGCGTGTCAACCGGTCGGTCGTAAACATCGAAGTGGTGGACCGCGGCTCGCGTAGCGATTTCATTGACAGCAGTGGTTCGGGCTTTGTCCTCGACCGCGAAGGCCATATTGCTACAAACGCCCATGTCGTGATTGATGCACGTGAAATCCTGGTCACGTTCTCCGATGGCTTTGTGGCAAGTGCTGAGATCATTGGGGTGGATGAATATAGCGACCTCGCGGTAATCAAGGTTGATGTCGACCCAGAGCGGTTGATCCCCGTTATCATCGGTGATAGTAGCGAGGTCCGCATTGGGCAATCAATCGTTGCGATCGGCAATCCTTTCGGCTTGCGGAGTAGCATGACGACCGGGATCATCAGCGCCACGGGGCGGACGCTCGAGTCGCAAGCCCTCATCAACCCCTCCACCCAGGATGTCTATAACAACCCAGCCATAATCCAGATTGATGCTGATGTTAACCCGGGTAACTCAGGCGGGCCGATTCTCGATCTAGAGGGACGGGTGATCGGAATTGCCACCGCTATCCGTTCCGACAGTGGGATTTTCGAAGGCGTGGCCTATGCTGTGCCGAGCAACACCCTCAGCCGTATCGCCCCACAGTTGATTGAGCGCGGCTTCGCGGAATATCCCTGGCTCGGCATCCGCACCATAGACCACTCCCAACCTGGCCTGAGCATGGGCGCACTATCGGTTGAACTGGGCCTCCCGGCGCAAAACGGGGTCCTCATTCAAGACGTCCTCGATGATTCGCCGGCAGAAGAGGCCGGCCTGCGTGGCGGCGATACCAATGTCACCGTGCGGGGCATCCCTATCCGCGTTGGCGGAGATATTATCGTTGCCATTAATGGGCTGTTTATAGCTGATCTAGATGAACTACTGGAATATCTTGTGCAGAATCACGCGCCAGGTGATGTCGTCACGTTGACGATCGTGCGCGGTGACGAGACGCTTGATCTTGACGTTGAACTCGGCATTCGTCCAAACTAGCTCTTGAGAACGGCAGAAGATAATATGCCCCCAGACCATATCCTGCCGCGGTTGGCGATCAACACCACCCTAGCACGTGATATCCTGGTACGTTTCATCCGTGATGAGATCTACAAACAGGGATTCAAGCGCGCCGTAATTGGAATCAGTGGAGGCATTGACTCCGCGCTCAGTGCCTTTCTGACAGCGGTAGCCCTGGGGCCAGAAAACGTCCTGGGGCTTAGGATGCCCTACCAGTCCTCAGCACCGGAAAGCGTGGAAGACGCGGGCCAGGTCATCGAACAACTTGGTATCCAGACCGATACCGTTGACATCACCCCAATGGTGAATCCTCTATTTGAACGCTTCCCGGAGATGAGCAAGGTCCGTAAAGGCAACGTCATGGCGCGCCAGCGCATGATTATCCTCTACGATCAATCGGTGCCTTTCAATGGGCTCGTAATGGGTACCAGCAACAAAACCGAGACATTGCTCGGCTACTCAACGCTGCATGGCGACAGCGCCGCCGCGCTCCAGCCGATTGCGGATCTCTACAAGTGTCAGGTGCGCCAACTTGCGCGAGCAATGGATGTCCCGGCCACGATCATCCAAAAGGCACCTTCGGCTGATCTGTGGCAGGGCCAGACTGACGAGGAAGAACTCGGCTACACCTATGATACCGCCGATCAGCTCTTGTTTCTATTGGTCGATGAACGGTATAGTATCGAGGAGTGCACCGCCGAGGGCTTTGAGGAAGGGTTCGTGGAGCAAGTTTGGCGCCGAGTCCAGCGCAACCATTACAAACGGACTCTACCCAATGTCGCTAAGCTCAGCCGGCGCACTATTGGCCACGATTTCTTGTATCTACGCAACTGGTCAGCCGGCTAGGCGACAAAGCGTTGGTAACTATTCAGGCGGTAGCTGCCAGGCCCCATAGCGGTCCCCCGTTTCGGCATCCGATTCGGGTGGCTCACTTGCGCCGTTGCCGTGCTCATGAGGCTCAGTTGATTGAGACGCGGTGCCGGCCTGGCGCAGCGGCGGCTTGCGGTTTGCCCCATCCGCCAACCTTACTGCCTGATTGACCACATTGCGCGTTGAAGTGGCATGGCGGATCTCGGATGCGGTGCGCTGAAACTCCTGCGCGGTGCGCATAAATGCCTCGCCCTCTTCACCCAGATCTTCACGGAATTCGTTGACCATCCGCTGCCAGGCTTCACGAAATTGGCGCAAATACTCGCCCGCCTGGCGTGCCCACATCATGCTTCGTTTGGGCCCCGCCACAATCAGCAGCAGAAATACGATAACCACCAATTCGCCTAATCCTACGCCGAAAATATCCATAGCTGATTATGGTCCCCGGCTTTCCGTCAGCGGGTAACCAGATTCCTTTCTACAACAAGTCAATCAATGGCCACCGGACTGGCCGGAGCTCGGTACAGATTTCTGACCCAGGCCGTCACGTATGGCTTCAACTATTTTCCCTTCAACTGCCTGGTGAGCCTGGCGAATTGCATTCTTGACCGCCAGGGCATTGCTGCGGCCATGACCGATAATCACCACCCCATCGACGCCGAGCAGTGGCGCGCCCCCGATTTCAAAAGGATCATGCTGGCGAAAGATCCGGCGATAGGCAGGACGCATCAAGAAGCCACCAAGCTTGGCTCGCAGGCTGTGATCGATTTCATCGCGTATCGCGTCGAAGAGATTTGACCCCATGGCCTCAAGTGTTTTGGCGAAAATGTTGCCAACAAAGCCATCACAGACCAGTACATCAGTCCGCCCAGTTGACATCTCCTTGGGCTCAGCATTGCCAACATAATTCAGATCACTCTGCGCAAGCAGTTTACTGGCTTCACTGATCAGTGCATTGCCCTTGCCTTCTTCCTCACCAAGCGAAAGAAGAGCAATACGAGGCTTCTGGCGGTTGAGAACTCTTTCCGCGTAAATGCTGCCCATAACGGCAAACTGCAACAGCCACTCCGGCTTGCTGTCGACATTGGCGCCAACATCCACCAGAATGAACGGCTTACCCCGCACAGGAACAATACTGGTTAGCGCCGGACGATGGACACCTCGAATACGCTTGATCTTGTGCAGTGTCGCCACCGCCAACGCCGCCCCAGTATTGCCACATGTGACGAAGCCGTCCGCCTCACCGGATTCAACCAAGGCCATGCCAATATGCATTGATGACTCAAGCTTGGTACGTGCTGCCTCTGCTGGACGGTCCTCCATACTGATCATTTGGGGCGCATGAACGATCTCAAGCGCAAGCCCGGCGGTTTTGTGTTTACTGAGTTCGGCCTTCAAGAGGTCTTCATCGCCAACCAGCGCAATGGTATCGCCCAGTTCTTTGGCAGCCTCGACCGCGCCCGCAACATCTGGAGAAGGATAGTCGTCCGTCCCCATTGCATCAAGCGCAATTCGCATGCCGGTAGCTCCTTTAGCAAGTATTCGGTAACCACAAACCTAATTTACCGAAAACGAGAATACATCGTCTTCCTCAGACGGTCGCTCATTGGCCAGGATATCAAGGATCTGGATTTCATGGCGCAATAAGCTATACGTCTGCTCAAGCATAGCGTGTGCATCACGAATACTCAACAGTTGTTGCTTCTCGTAATTGGATACCGGCAATACCATAGCCGTTAGGTATCCCAGTGCTTCGGGATCATCAGGGAGCCGCTCGATCTCAAGATTCGACTTGCTCAACGTCTTGAATAGCGACAAATAGTCAACCAGGATACTGGAGATACGCTTTGCCAGGGTGTTGATCTCCACCGACTGGCCTGTCTGCTCAAGAGGTAGATCCTCTACGATACCTGAAAGATAGGGATGCAAATCGTGTGTTTCGAGCACGCGGAAACGTGACAGCCCCACCGTGATGATGTTCATGCGCCCTTCGGGCAGGCGATCAACCTGCTTCACTTCAGCCGTGGTCCCTATCTCGTATACCGGACCCAGCTCGCCCTCGGCCTGTCCCGATTTCAGCAAAACGACACCAAACGGTCGCGACTCGGCAAGGCACTGCTGGATCATGATCTTATACCGTTCTTCGAAAATGTGGAGGGGCAGCACCATACCCGGGAAAAGAACCGTGTTCAGTGGGAAAAGCGGAATCTCATAGTGTTCTGTCACATTACACCTCGGTAACTACACTGCATGCTTTATCCTAGAGTACGCCAGAATCACCCTCTTTTGTCAATAACTCAATGAAACGCTAAGTTATAAACTAAAACCCCCATCGTCAGGGGGCTTATAAAGACTGCCGGCAGTACTAACTGCAGGATTACCAGCTCGGCAATTGCGGGTAAGCCTCACTACTGTAGACCACAACCCAGGGTGCCAGTTCCGGCTCGTCTACGAAGAAGGAGCGACTGCCCGATGGATGCCATTCGTCCGCGGTCTGGCTGAAGAAGTCCCATACCCATTCCGCATCACCTGGGGCAAGGTTAACACAGCCGTGTGTTCGGTTAATCCCGAAATAGTTGTGGAAATCAGCGCTATGCAGGGCCTCATGCTCATTAAAGAACATTACCCACTCCGTCACGAAGCTGTACTCTGGCGGATTCGCGCCGGGTGGGCCTTCCATGCGCATCGAGCGAGTACGGGCGTACACCTGAAAATTCCCCTCCAGCGTGTCAAGCCTGTAGCCAGCTGACATCAATGTGGCATAGATCGGCGTGTCATCAACCAGGGCAACCAGGGTCTGGTTCTGAAGATCGAGCGCAACCCAGGGACCCGATACCTCTTCAGGACGCTCCGGGATCTGCAGCACCGAGACGTACTCATCTTTCATCCACTGGCCGGGACCGATCAAGTACCACATCCCATCTTCGGCTTCCACCGCATTATAGATGTAGTACATGGCGTATTTGCCAATGAGCCGGTCGGAAGTCCACTCATCATCGGCCGGCCGGATGCCCGGTGCATCGCTGTAATACCAGGGGCGTTTTTGCCAGGCAATCGGATAAGGCAGCGGCTCCTGCGGCAGGTAGATACTGCGGGGGTGTGCCTCGCCATCGCGCTCTTCATCATACTCCACTGCCCGTTCGAGGTCCGGCATTGGATTTGCGAGGATTTCAGCGTCACAGGCGTCGCTGCGTGGGTTCGCCTGAGTGAGCACCGCACAGGGACCGGTGAACGTTGCGCGACGGCCCGTGTCCTGGGCTTGAGCGCGTGAGAGTGGCGGCAAAATCGAGATGAAACTCAACAAAAAGGTGCCTAACAGGGCACCAACAACCAGGTTTTGCTTCATAGTTATTCAGATCCCAATATTCTACTTACACTACATCTGGAAGAGCATTCTACGTCAAAAATATAGTGAGGACCTTGGCGTCTGTCAACCATCGCCCTCCCAATGATGCCCCGCGATTGGATTCTATAGTTGCTCGCGCTATTGGGCCTTATATTCTTCTGCGCACGCCTCACCAAACCTTTAACACATCCCCTATAGTTGCAGGTCAGCCGTTGGGCGTATATAATGACCGCTGCATTTTTCAGGAACTTGTGCTGTGTAACGCAGCCTTTGTAGCGTCGCCAAAATCCCCATCAGTTCTTCAGGAGATATACGCCGATGGCAGACCAGAGCGTAGACTTGCAAGCCAATGCTGCCTCAGAACAGGCACGACCATCCGATTCACTGTCCCCGGAAATTCTATTGGAAATGTACTGGTACATGCTATTGAGCCGGCGGCTGGATGAGCGGGCCTGGATTCTGCACCGTCAGGGCCGGATTCCATTTCATATTTCCGGTATGGGCCACGAAGCCTGTCAGGTAGCGGCTGCTTTCGCGATCAACCGGGGTGTCGATTACGTTCATCCCTACTATCGTGACCTCGCGATGTGCCTGGCCGTTGGCATGTCAGCAGAGGAATTCATGCTGGGGCTATTTGGAAAAGCTGAAGATCCAAGCTCAGGCGGGCGCCAGATGCCCAGCCACTTCAGCCACCGGAAATTGAACATCCTGTCAATGTCGTCGCCGGTGGCCACTCAGGTCCCGCAGGCGGCGGGGTTGGCGTTTGGCATCAAATATCGCATCGCGCAGCAACTCCAGGATCCAGAGGATGAGACCCAACCCCGGCTGGCCCTAACCAGTCTTGGCGAAGGATCTACGAGCCAGGGTGAGTGGCACGAGGGTATGAACTGGGCCGGGGTCCACAAGCTGCCGTTTATCTGCCTGGTCGAGAATAACATCTACGCGATCTCGGTGCCGATGCACCAACAGATGGCCGTGCCTAATGTGGCGGACCGCGCCGCGGGTTATGGTGTTGAAGGCATTGTTGTCGATGGCAACGACATACTCGCATCCTATGACGCAATGGTCAGAGCACGGGATCGCGCTTATAGCGGCGAAGGCCCGACCCTGGTCGAAGCCAAGACCTACCGACCAGTCCCACATTCATCCGACGATGACGACCGTAGCTATCGCTCCCGTGACGAGGTCGAGGAATGGAAGCGCAAAGACCCGATCGCGCGTTTTCAGCAATACCTCCTCGATCGCGGCATCCTGGACCAGAACAAGATCGATGAGTATGAGGCCAGGGCCAAACAAATGGTTAACCAGTCACAGTCATATGCTGACGAGGCCCCGTATCCCGAGATTGCACCCAGTCTTGACCCCAGCAGCGTATACGCTCCTGTAGACAAGTAAACCGGAGAACTGTGCATGGCGACAAAAACCCTAATCGAGGCCATCCGCGAGGCGATGGACGAAGAACTAGAAAATGATCCCCGCGTCTTCATCACTGGTGAGGATGTGGGACCACGGGGCGGCGTCTTTCGGGCCACTATGGGGCTGATTGAGAAGCATGGCCCCGAGCGCGTGGTCGATAGCCCGCTGGCAGAATTGAGCATTATCGCAATCGGTATCGGCGCTGCAATGGCGGATCTACGGCCCATCTGCGAAATCCAGTTTGCGGACTTCATTCACCCGGCGATGAACCAGATCATGAACGAGGCCGCAAAGATGTACTACCGCAGCAATGGCACCTGGACTGTCCCCATGACGATTCGGGCACCATATGGCGGCGGGATCAGTGGCGGCCTCTATCACAGCCAGAGTCTCGAGGCACTTTTCGCCCATTGCCCTGGACTTAAGATCGTGATCCCCAGCACCCCCTATGACGCCAAAGGCCTGCTGAAGAGCGCCATTCGCGATCCCAATCCCGTTCTGTTTTTTGAGGCCAAGAAGGGTTACCGAGCAATCAAGGGAGAAGTCCCCGATGGCGACTACACGGTGCCGATTGGTCCCGTCAATGTGCGGCGCGCAGGCGACGACGTCACCATCTATGCCTATGGCATGATGGCCCACTATGCTGTCGAAGCCGCCAATATGGTGGCCGAGCAGGACGGCATCGCAGCCGAAGTCGTCGATGTGAGAACGATCTTGCCCGTAGACCGCGAAGGAATTCTTGAGTCTTTCAAGAAAACAGGCAAGGCACTCATCATCTATGAGGACAATCTGACCATGGGGTACGGGGCTGAGGTTGCCGCAATCCTGTCGGATGAGGGATTCGAATATATGGATGGCCCCATCCGGCGGCTGGCCGGGCCGGATGTACCCAGCGTTCCCTACAGTCACCCGGTCCAGGAAGCCTTTATGCCATCGCCCAAGAAGATTGCCGACGCAATTCGTGAAATCGCCGAGTACTAATCACTAGCGTGTGAATGTTGGAGAGTGTAATGGCTACCAAAGTAATCATGCCCCAGCTGGGCGAATCGGTCGTTGAGGGTACCGTTAGCCGCTGGTTATACAATGTTGGCGATCAAGTCAAAGAATATGAGCCCCTACTTGAGGTCAGCACCGACAAAGTAGATACCGAGGTCCCTGCCCCCGTCGATGGGACACTTCTGAAGGTCTATGTCCAAGAGGGCGAAACCGTCGAGGCAGGCGTGCTGCTGGCAGTTATTGGCACACCAGGTGAGGATGTACCCGCGGGTGATGAGGGTAGCAGTGCGGAAGCCGCAACACCCCAACCCGAACACGCAGCGCCCGCGGCCCCGGCCGTGAGCCAGGGCAATGGCGCCCCGGCAATGCAGAAGTCCGGCATGCGCATTAGCCCCGTCGTGGCGCGCATGGCGGCGGAACACAATCTTGACCTCACGCAGATTAAGGGCACTGGACGTGGCGGCCGGGTTACCAAGAAGGATGTCCAGGCCTACCTGTCACAAGGAGAGGCAGTGCCCGCCGCAACAGCCACCGCCGAAGAGATTCCTGCCTGGGAGCAACCCTGGGACGGCGAGCTTTTCAAGCCAACTGGCGAGTTCAAAGAGCAACCTCGGGCAGCGGCACCACCGGCAGCGCCCGCTGCGGCGTCCCCACCGCCCCGTGCTATCCCGGCGGAACCTGTACCCCAGGGCACCCCCGGCGAGATGTTGCCGTTGGACAACATGCGGCGATCAATCGCGGATCACATGGTGCATTCCAAGCTACACACCAGCCCCCATGTCACCACTATTTTCGAGATCGATATGAGCGCTGTATTGGCCCATCGCGCGGCGCATAAGGATCAGTTTGCCAAGCAGGGCATCAACCTGACCTTGACCGCTTACTTCGTCGCGGCCGTTGTGGAAGCCTGCCGCGCATATCCGATCCTCAATAGCCAGTGGACCGATGAAGGGGTCTACATACACCACGCAGTCCACGTTGGCATGGCGACGGCAGTGGCGAACGGGCTCCTGGTCCCGGTTATCAAAAACGCCCAGGAACTCAGCCTGATGGGTCTGGCCCGTTACGTAAACGATCTGGCATCCCGCGCCCGGAACAAGCAACTCAAACCGGATGAGTTGCAGGGCAGCACCATCACCATCACCAATCACGGCGTGAGCGGGAGTCTGGTGGCCACACCAATTATCAACCAACCCAATGCTGCCATCGTTGGCGTGGGGATCATGGAAAAGCGCGTCAAGGTCATTGATGACGCCATCGCCATTCGCCCCTGCGTCTATGTGAGCCTGACGTTCGACCACCGTATCAGTGACGGTGCAACAGCCGACGGCTGGCTTATGGCGCTTAAGCAGACACTGGAGAACTGGTCCTAAGAACTACACAACGTACCCAATGCCGATGGAATCCACATCCGGCTGCCAGCGCCTTTCCAGCACATCGGCAGCCGGATTTTGCTGCTTGATTATCCAAAATCATATATCCCAGGATTTTGTGTTACACTGTGGGTTGTATGTCCACGGGTAAACATAGCAATACACTTATTGGAGATTGATAATGCATTTCAGATCATGTGCCTCTCTCTGGTCTGGATGGCTTCTGCTTTGTGCATTATTGCTATCCATCTTGCCAGTGTCACTCCCTCTGCCGCCGCCAGCCGCGGCACAAGATGATCCAGCAGCCGAAATCAACCGTCTTGCTGAAGAGCTTCACATTCAGAATCTTCGCACCCATAATGTTACACGCTGGGTGGGGGGAGACCTCGGTAGCCTAGATGGGACTGAGGTTGGCATTCCAGCGGGTACGGTGTTGGATGACTGGACGTTTGTCGATCTCTATGACGAGTCAGTCGAGGTCAACGTTGATGACCTGGATAGACCAGTCGTCATGAACATATGGGCATCGTGGTGTGGACCCTGCCGCTTCGAGTTCCCTTTCCTGACGGAGTATGCACTCCACCATGAGACCAGCTACGATCTGTGGTTCCTGAACTCAGGCGATACGGTCTCCGCCGCCAAGCGGTTTCTACGAGATCAAGCGGAAGGGATCACCAATTACTTCGATACTGGTGACCGTTTCAACGACAGTATCCGAATGCGGGTGTTCCCCACCACAGTCCTGGTGGATACCGACGGCACGCTTCTCGTCGCACACTCGGGGGTTGTTACCCGTACCGTGATGGAATTCTTCGAGGCAGTTGCGGCCAATCCAGATCTAGGAAGCGTTGATGCCAGTACCATTGATATCCCCGATCTCGGCGCCATCATCGGCCCAGTAGATTCCGCCGATACCGAGCCGATCGTCTACGGGCAACAGGTCGTCGGCGAACTCGATGACGAGACATGGAAGCGCGGCTATCGTTTTGAGGGCAACGCTGGCGATGAGGTCGTCATAACGATGACCGCAGCCGATGAAGGGCTAGATGCCTACGTTGTCTTGATCGGCCCGGACGGCGAACGACTGGCGGAAAACGACGATAGCAGTGTGGGCACCACCGACTCCTCGATTGATATGACCCTACCCGAAACCGGCACGTACATCATTGTCGCTACCCGCTTCCTGGAGGCAGATGGCTTCGGTAGCGGTGGGTATAGCCTACAGGTTGCCACCACTGACCAACAAGATCCAGGCCAGGTTGGCAACGCTAATGTGCTCGAGATTGGCATTCCCGTCAGTGGCCGGTTGACATTTGAACTCAAACAGCAGAACTACTTACTCGAAGCTACCGAGGGACAGGTTCTGCGATTCACGTTGACACACGACATCCCTGAAGAACGGCTCAATTTGCAGGTACGACTGGGGGCCGGTGAGCGCCTTGTTCCGTACACGGGGACGCAAAATGGTGAACTCGAGGTTGAGGCTGAGGTATTCGAAACCGGGAGTTTCAGCGTATATGTCTCCCGCCCTCAGAATTCGCGCGTGGGACCGATTACGTATACCCTTCTCGTCACCGAGGTCGGCGAAGCGGGTCCACCGGAAACTGACCCCACCGAGCAAGCCTTGAGCTACGGCGACACCGCCACCGGCGCCATCGCCAACGACGCCGTCACTCAGACCTTCACCTTTGAGGGCACCGCGGGCGACATCGTCACCATCGCCGTCGAGGCCACCAGCGGCGATCTTGACACCACCCTGGCCCTCATCGCCCCCGATGGCACCAC
>JAADYW010000132.1 GCA_010092845.1 Chloroflexota bacterium | reverse complement strand
TTGCGGACGACGACTCGGCGGACGCCACTGACGTTCTCGTCAACGAAGTAGGGGCCGTTGGTCACGATGTTGCCAGGCTGGGTCCAGTCGTCACCGAACTCTTCGATAACTTCCTGGGGTACCGCGCGCAGCATCCACATCGGGGTCATGCTGAAGAAGTAACCAGCCGGGAACTGCAGCTCAACCTGCAGGGTGGTGTCATCGGGCGCGGTCACCAGGGTGGTGTCGCCAAAGACCAGCTCGTCAGTAACCTCTTCGGGGGGGGTGTTGTTAACGACGTCGCAGCCAGCGATAACGTTAGCCGCGATCGAGCCATAGTACGCACCCAGGCGCGGGTCACAAGCGCGCTTGATGCCGTAGACGAAGTCGCTGGCGACCACCGGGCGAATCTCTTCAGCCTCGCCGCTGGCCGGGTCGTAGCGCATCCACATCACATCGTCACGCAGGGTGAAGGTCCAGATAGTCTGGGACTCGTCAACGCTCCACTCAGTGGCCACTTCCGGAACCACGGCGCCGGTGATCGGGTCGTAGTCGGTCAGACCAAGGAACAGGTTCTCAACAGGGGTAATGGACACCGAGTCCGACGCCAGGGCGGGGTCCAGGGTGCTGATCTCAGAAGTTGAGAAGCCGTCACGGGTTACGGGGACGTCCTGACGGTACTGGGCCGTGATGGTGACCTCAGCATCACCCGCGAGCGCGAAGTTCACGGGTACCAGGGAAAGAACCAGTGTCAGCGCGATGGCGAGCACTGGCAGAGTGCGCAAAGAATTCTTAAACATAATGTATTGCTCCTCCTAGAGCTGTTGAACGTTTGAAACCTTAATCACACCGGTTGCTGACCATTTCGCCTCAGCTAGCTGGGTTGAAGCGTTGTTGTCGATTGCTCGTCTCCTTTCTGGTCAAAATCGCGTGTGTTCGGTTATGTGTGACAAATGCTAGGGGAGATAACAACTCCAGTTGATGTAGTTATGAAAGTATAACCACCGAAGTGCCATCGATTTGCATTTGCACTACGTAAAATTATACGGATGGTTCCCGGGGAATGCAAGCAAACATACAAGGTTTTAATGTTTGGGCCAGGACTTGAATCCTGATTGGCTACGAAATGGCCCGAATTAACGGGACATTATGCTGAGGACATTTGGACATTAAACCGGGATAACCCTACCAACATTAACCCAGCCGCACGATTAGAATCAACATTGGCGGCTCGTTATGCTTGAGGACTACGCTCGCTTTGTGTCGCGCTAGCCTCGGGCAGCCAATTTGGCGGCCATGTCGATTGAATAAGCATCCCAGTGCACCCCGCTGAAGATACCGTCTGTCTGGAAGGGGCCATCAAACCAGGGTTTGACAAGGATGTAGTCTGCATTTACGAATAAAGGCACCAGGGGGAAATCCCCTTCGGGCCCGAAGAAGGCGCTCTCGACTTCAGCGTATAACTCATCCCGCACGGCCGGATCAGGCTCGCGGGCAGCTTCCTCGATAAGGTCGTCAACCGCAGAGCAATTCCTGCGGAAGCGGTTCTCGGCAGTGCAGGAGAGTACATCATTGACGAAGCTGTTGGCATCGGCGTAGTTTGGGCTCCAGCCGAGCGTCCATGCATTGGGACGATCCTGAGCGGGTGTGTCGCTATCAATCAACTCCAGCAGTACGGAGAACTCGACTTGTTCGATTGTGAAAAGCTCGGGCTCACAGCCCAGATATCTCTCTGCTGACGCCGCCCAGAATTCTCCCCAGCTTCCGGCGCCAGAATACGTGACGATCGTGACATCAGCTAACCCTTGGCAGTCAGGGTAGCCCGCCTGGGCAAGCTGGTCAGCTGCATATACCGGGTCGAAACCAACGCCAATTTCGTTAATTGGGGGAGCATGGGCCAGGCCAGGCGGCGTGAAGTGAATGGCGGGTAGGCCCCGCCCGCCGCGCAGTTGGGCCACAAAGGCCTCACGACTGATAATTGCGCTGAAGGCCCGCCTGACGTGTATGTTGTCAAATGGCGGTTTGTCGTGCATATAGCCGAAGTAGAATACAGACAGGTCAAAGATTTGGAGGATCTGGTCCTGGTAGTCGGGGTCTTCCAGCAGGGCCTGGAGTTCAGCGGGCGGAACACTGCTGCTATCGATGCGGTCGCGTTGGTAAAGGGCGAAGGCAGTGCTCAGATCCTCAACGATGGTATTGTTAACAACCTCGATGTTGCCATTCCCGCTCAGCAGGTCCTGGGGGAGGGTTTCATTGCGAACAAAACGGCGCCGCACACCGCGTGCCACCTCCTCAATAAAAAATGGCCCATTGGTCAGGATAGTCCCTGGATCTGTCCAGTCATCTCCATAGCCGGTGATTGCTTCAGCCGGCAAAGGTCGCATCGCCACCAACGGCGTCATCGAGAGAAAGAAACTTGCCGGAAAGCTCAGCTCAATGATGACTGTGGTATCATTGGGCGCGATGGCTTGAACCGTGTCGCCATAAACAAGGCTATCGGTGACATCTGCCCGTGGCGTCTGGTTGATAGCGTCGCATCCCGCGATCACTTTGGCCAGGATGGTGCCGTAATATCCACCCAGGCGCGGATCGCACGAGCGCTTTATGCCATAGACCACATCCCCGGCATTCACCGGACGGATCCGGTCAGCTTCCTGTGTGGCGGGATCGTAGCGTAGCCAGTAGACGTCATCACGCAGCGTGAACGTCCAACGCGTGCCACTTGTATCAACTTCCCAGGCAGTGGCCAACTCAGGCAGAATCTGGTTTGTAGCCGGATCCATGTTAGTTAGGCCCAGAAATAGGTTCTCAATAACACTGATGGACACAGTATCAGATGCGAGCGATGGATCGAGTGTGCTAATCTCATTGGCTGAGGCCGCATCGAGCGTCACAGGAACATCTTGCCGGTACTGGGCCACAATGACAGTATGATTGGTGCTGGCCAGGGTCAGGGGAGTAGGCAGGCTAAGAGCCACGATCGCGAAAGCGATTAGGGCGATGCTCATACGGATTTTTCCGCGGTGGGTCTGCATTGATCGTCTCCTGATGGATTAGGTTGGTTCTCGATACGCGCCTGCTGATTATAGTCCATCGCTGGCGATGAGGTTCACTTTACGGTGCAATGGGGTCCGTGTGGCTCACTATCATGGAGTTAAAGACACGAACAATTCTACAAGGAGCATACTTTGTCTTCTGACTACAACGAGCTCCTGCGCGAGCATATTCTGGACGATGATCGTTTTATCCGGGCGATATTCAGCGGCAGGCAACGTGGCGCTGAGGTGCCCTGGCAAAAGGTAACGCTCAGACCCGTGATGGTTCGGGGCAAAAAACACCTGCAGCTTGTTTACTTTGACGGGCGCCAGGATGTTATTCAGAACTATCAAGGTGAGGATGCGGGTTTGGAGCTGGGGAAGCTGTTAGCTACACCTTTTCAGAATTTCCATGTGCAGACCAGTGAAGGCGATATCCAGGTGCGGATAACCAAGAAGGGCAAGGTGCGTATCCACCGGACAGTTGAGGAGCGCAACCTACCCGACCTCTCCCATGATCGTAGGAAGCAATTGCCCTTCCCGGCGGACAAACCTGATCCATTCTTGCACGCAATCGGCATCATGACGGCCGATGGGCGTGTGAAATCTAGCATGCAAGGCAAATTCCACCAGATCAATGAATTCATTCGTCTGGTCGAGGAGAGTGGGGGTCTTGCTGATTTCGATGAGGCGTATGTCGTCGATTGTGGTTGTGGCAACGCCTACCTGACGTTTGCTATGCATTATTACCTGAAGCAGCAGCTTGAGATGAACGTGCGGACCACAGGCGTTGATGTTCGCGGGGATCTCATCAACAACCACGCGCTGCTCACGGATACACTGCAATGGCCCAATATTGATTTTGCCACCAGTGCAATCATTGATTTCCAGCCGGATACGTCACCCGACATCGTTCTGGCGTTGCATGCGTGCGATACTGCAACGGACGAAGCGCTGGCGCAGGCCGTTCAGTGGGGCAGTCACCTTATCGTGAGCGCACCATGCTGCCACCATCATCTTCAGGTCCAGTTACAGCAGCGATCGGTGACACCATTCGAGCCCATCCTCCGGCATGGCATTCTCAAAGAGCGGCTCGGCGATGTGTTGACGGACGCGTTGCGTGCAGCCATTCTGCGTGTGATGGGCTACCAGACACAGGTCATTGAGTTCGTATCCAGTGAGCACACGGCCAAAAATGTGATGATCCGGGCTGTCAATACCGCACAGCCTGGTGAACAACGCTTCGTGCAAGAATATCTGCAACTCAGGGATTTCTGGGGCGTGCGGCCCTATCTGGAGGAGCTGCTCGGTGACCCGCTGGCAATCATTCTTCGTCAGCCGCCAGCATAAAGTCTGCATCAGGTGGTGGTTCGCGCAGACTGTGGAAGGCAAAGGCTGAGGTGCCGCCAGCCAGGGGGACGGTAAGCCACAGCAGAATGAAGAAAACCAGATCGGGAGCTTGCAAGTCTCCGAGATTGTCCGAGAACTGTCCCTCAAACTCGGTAACTTCACTACTGAAGGTGTAATCGCCAAGAACAGCCTCGAGGACGAAGATAGCTAGAATGTGGACCGCCAGACCGAGGCCGGCACTCACCGCGGTATCGAAGGGCGTCTTGCCGCTCCGACGGAGACCGATCAGGATCCCCGCGCTGGCGGCGAGGATAATGTTGGCCACCGGACTGATCACGATGTCCAAGTGAAGGATAAGGACTGGGGGCAGGTTGATGGTATTGACTTCGGCATATCGGCGGATGTCATCGATGGCGTCTGCATCGCGGAGGTTCAACCACGCGACAATGATCGCCAGCAGCGCCACGGGTATCACAGCCGCGAAAACAACTGCCTGGGGATCCAACCGCGGTGGCGTGAGGTCGATGCGTATTTCGTGGGCGATAAGGCTGCCTGTATAGACCGCGACGGCGACAATCGCTGGACCTACCAACAAGACGAGGATGACAAACGTGTAGTAGGCCGGCAACGAATCCAAGCTTACCAACGCGGACATAACATCAAATACGCTCCCTTGGTTAATCCCGGGGAAAGAACCCAGGAAGATGAGATATAGCCCCGCCCCAGCAAGATAGCCGGCAATGGCACTCCACATAGGTCCACGTTGTCCTATGGCCCAACGGTGCAGCATACCTATCAGCGTGCCCGCTACATAGGCTGTGGCCCAGAGGCCAAGCACGAGCCAAATGGCATCACGCATGCTTGTTGGAAGTTGGATCGCCGCATTGCCGTCGTCGCGTAGGGCGCGGAGGATCAACGTGCTAATGATGGTTCCAAGGCCGAAACACCACCAGGCCGTAAACAAACTGATCCAGCCTTCTAGCTGCGGCAGATGGCGTGTGGTCGTGGGAGACATGGTTGTTGAGACTGTTGTCATTAGAGAATTCTAGGCCAGGTCTACCTCAGGCGTTTGGCGGCGATTCTTCTTGTTTTGATTCTGTTTTCTTTTCGGGAGTGGTGGCTGATTTCGCCTTGGCACGCATTTTGCGGCGCTTGTCCACGATGTCATCCAGGATAGCGCGCAGTTCTGGCATCGCAGGGAGTGGCTTATACATAAGCTTGTCAGCCCCAGCTTGCTCGATGACGGATTGCTCCTCTTCGCTGGACAGACGATAAGCCGTGATCAGAACAATCGCTACATTCTGTAGCTTGGCGCTCTTGCGTAGTCGATTCCCCACTTCCGGGCCACTGGCCTCTGGCAGCCGGATATCGAGAATCGCTAATTCCGGCAGGTCGCCATGAACCCGCCCCTCATCGACAGCATCAATCCAGGCAATGGCTTCGCCACCGTCGACAAAAGCCACACCCTCGATGCCCCACAATTCGAACATTGCGAGCAAAACGTCGTAAATGTCCGGTTCGTCTTCAACAACCATCCAGGTAGGCAACAGTCGTTCTCCCAGCAATCTTGAATTTCGATTGTACTGTACTTAAGCACAATGATATGTGCTTGTGCTATGCAAGGCAAGTCTAAATTGAGATTGGTGGCACAAATGTGCCATCTATCAATACTTCTAACCGGATTCGGCGGTTGGAAATGCCAGGGTAAAGGTGGTTCCCTCTTGAACCACACTCGCGACTCCAATTGTACCACCGTGTGCTTCGATTACAGCTTTGGCGATGAACAAACCCTGGCCTAGACCTCGGGGGTCAATCACCTTGCCTGCTGCTGTTCGGGCTTCACCGCGGTAATAGCGGTCGAAAATGCGGGGCAAGTCCTTGTCATGAATCCCAACGCCTGTATCCCTGATCTTGATTAACACGTGGCCGTTCTGGACCCGGCCGGCCTGGATGAGGATCTCGCCGCCAGCGCCAGTGTACTGGATGGCGTTTTCAATCAGGTGCCCCAGGGCCCATTGTAAACGACGTTCGTCGCCGAGTACACTCAAGTGGTCCGGGTTGACAATCATGACCGTCACTGCCAGGTCCGCCTTGCGAAGGCGTGGCTCTAGCCCCTGAATCACCGCAAATACCTGGACGTCTAATTGGACGGGATCACGCCGGACCTGGAAATTCTCCGCCTCGATCTCCGAAAGGTCAAGCATCTCGATAATCATGCGATCCAGGATGGCGGCGTTGCGCCCAATCGCTTCCAGAAATTTGCGGTTCGGCGGGCGGCCCTCCGGGAGATTAAGCAGTACGTCGCTCATACCTTTGATCGATGTCAACGGGGTGCGCAACTCGTGGGTCATCTGCGTGATGAAGGACGTTCGGAGACGATCCGTCAGGACTTCAGTTGTCAGATTGCTGAGGATCATTACCGTGCCCAGCATATGCCCCTGGTTTGAGAATACGCGGGCGATCCGCACCCCGATCCGTTTCTCGTCAACGGTAACTTTCTCAGGTTCGCCAAGTGGCTCGACCAGACCGGCCTGTACCCGGTCTTCAGGCGCTTCGACTGCGTAAGCCGCAAACATCGTCCCCAACGGACTATCCCAGAAGTTGCGTGTACCGCCAATCAGGCTGCGCGCCGCCTCGTTCATCAGGATTATGCGGCCTTGCAGATCCTGCATGACCACACCCTCTTCAAGCGTGGCCAGGATTGCGGTGAGCCTGGCAATCTCGAGGCTTTGGGCTCGTGCCCGGCGTTGAAGCGCCCGGGCGTGCATCTGGGCACGGCGGAGGGCTTCGGTGTCTACCAGGGTTTTGCGCCGCCGGCTCAGGCTGCCATAGATGCGTTTAAACAAACTGTCGGTGGCGGTGCCGAGATCATTTACGACACGCAACAAGCCACGCAATTGCTGCGCACGGTCATCGGCGTTCGATTGAGGGTGGGGCGTTGGCGTATCCATTGGGTTAAGTGTTTTGATCGCCTATGATGGTGGTTCGTAGGTCCCATTAACGACTTCCATCAACATCTGGTGGAATTTGTCGAAGTCGGGTAGGGGTTTGAAAATAATGCGGTCAACGCCATCGTTTGTTCGAAACGCGACCTGCTCGCTTTCAGAAAGTTGGAAAGCTGTCATAAGGACTATCGGGATGTCGCTGATATACGGAGACTGCCGGATACGGTGAGCGAGTTCGTTCCCATTTGGCCCCGGCATTCGGATATCGCTAAGCATCAATGCCGGAAGCTCGTCCCCGTACTCACCGTTGTCGATTGCTTCCAGGAAGGCGAATGCTTCATTGCCGTCTTTGAACTCGATAACATTGTGGCCCCATACCTGGAACATCACTTTTACAACGTTGCGAATATCGGCCTCATCTTCTACTAACATCCATGAAGCCACGCGCAAAACCTCCTTGCCTGTTCACCAGGTGCTGGCCCGTGCCAGCCTGCTAACATCTTAGAATCCTGCCCAGATTTGCGCAAGTTCTCTATGTCCTGATTTGGATTAACGATTTTTGTATTGGCACAATCATATCAGAAATTCTTCCAAACTGCGGCAAACCGCTATCCCAATTTGCCCAGGCTGAGGGCTCTCCGTTTAACTTGGCTCAGGATACGGTATACTCAAGACACGATTTAAATGACTACGTGGACGCTGTATCCATCGATGTCCTGATTGTGGTCTTACAGTTGATCGAGACGTAAACGCGGCGATCAACATTTTGCAACGCACACTCGGTTAGGCGTGCAAGTCGGTCGGGACGCGACCGTCAGGTGCTAACGTAGCGGGTTGCCGCAAGCGTAGCCTGAGAAGCGCCCCGCTTCAGCGGGGTGAGCCGTCACAATCGATACCTTAGCATTAGATGAATTGATGTTTCTCGATGACAGTTTTTGATGGAAACCAACTGCGCCTGACACTCCGGCGCTGGCCCAGTGGTGTGACCGTGGTGACTGCCCAGCGCGAAAACATGCCGTCCCCAGTTGGTGTCACCGTGAGTTCCTTTACCTCGGTCTCTCTGGAGCCACCACTGATCCTTGTCTGCTTGTTCAAGGAGACGGATGTTGCTCAGGCAATTCTCAGCGCACGAGCTTTTGGCGTGATGCTATTGGGCGATGACCAGGCCGATCTCTCCGTGCGGTTTGCTGGTTTTGATCCGGACTTCCCGGATGGCGCGGATCGTTTTGAGAATCTGCAAACCTATCACCTTGTGACGGGGGCGCCGCTCTTTGAGCATGCGATAGCCGCACTGGATTGCCGTGTCTGGGCCATTCACGATGGCAGTACTCACTATATCATCGTCGGGCAGGTCGTCGCGGCCAGGACACCATCTGTCGATGACGATCGCCAGACGCTCGTATATTACAATCGGGGCTATCATGAGCTGACCTCGCTCGATACAGCGGGGAGAACGAGTAGGTAAAAGGGGGAACTTCTGATGCCTGTGCCGGACAATCCGTACACGTTGGATGAGCAGCGGACCGTGCTGTGGATTTCCCGCCAAACTTTGGAAACTATCACCCAGGGCCAAGAAGCGCCCTTTGTTGACTTGGAAACCGTAACGCCTGCTCTACGCGAGGAACGTGCCTGTTTTGTAACGTTCCGCCACATCGATACACAGGAATTGCGTGGTTGTACCGGCACCCTGGTGGCCCAGAATCCGTTGGCACTTGAAGTCAGTATAATGACAGTACAGACTGCATTGAATGATCCCCGCTTTCAGCCTGTGCAGGCACACGAAACACATGACCTCCACATTGAAGTCAGTGTCCTGACGCCGATGGAACCCCTGCTGTATATTGATGCGTTTGATCTCGTCAAGCGCATACGTCCGAATATCGATGGCGTTACATTAGTGCTGGGTAGGCATAGGGCAACTTTTCTGCCCCAGGTTTGGGAACGCGTGCCTGATCCGGAGAAATTTCTGAGTATGCTGTCGCGTAAAATGGGCCTGTCACCCAACGCCTGGCGCCAGCACAAAATGCAGGTGTTTACGTACCAGTCCATTGTGATTGAAGAATCTTGGAACCACCCCGCTTAAAACCGCGTCTATGTAAATATAGATAACCGACGATATGCTGATGATTTGCTGTGTGTATTGCACAGAAGGTCAGAATTGCCTACAATCTTTCGGCTACTCTTTGGTACGTCGCGAGCTAAGGATCCTAGATGTTGAAAAGTTTTCGCGCTACTCGATTGGCGCTGTGGGTTGTGATCATTGTTGCCGGGTTTGTACTAGGGGCGTGCTCTGAGGACGACACGCCACCGCCAACCGAGGTGCTGATTGTTCCGGGTCAGACCGCGACACCAACGCTTGTGGGAAGCGAGGACAGCTCGGGGGACGACACTGCCCCCGTAGCTTTGCAGCGCACACTTGAGGCTCTTGAAGCGACCAATACAGCGCTTGAGGCTACCCTGGCATACTATGACGAGCTGGGCCGGCAAGAGGCAGCCGAGACTCCCGAGTCAGCCTCGGCACAATCCGAAACGCCGCCGCCAGCGACAACGCAACCGCTCCCAACGGCGACACTGCGCCCCAGTAATTTCCCTACGCCGCGAGTTGAATCCACGATGATTGCGGAACAAATCTTCGAGGGCGGGCGCATGATCTGGTTACGGGAGAACCGGCAAGTGTGGGTGTTGGTTGGTGACAGTGTGGATCCCCAGCGCGGAGACTGGTACTGTTTTGAGGATACCTTTGTTGAAGGGGGTGTTGAATTTCTGCCCACGCTCGAGCCGCCTGCAGCTGCGACCACCGATTCAGACTGGGTCGAGCCACGGATTCAACAACCCATTCGTGGGTTTGGCAAAATTTGGCGTGACAACGAAGACTTGCGCGCAAAATTGGGCTGGGCATTGGCTTCCGAGATTGAGCACAGTGCGCGCCGTGAGTATATTGCCGGTGGCATTGTGAACCAGGATGATGTCTACGTTCCTGCGCCAGGGGAATGGCGTATTTCGTCGTTCTATGGTGAGACCCTGATTATGAATGAGAGCGAGCTCGGCAGCGACTGTCCAAGCGGCACCTGGCGCCTCAATCGTCCCAATTAGGCTAGGTTGAGGTTGAAGTAGCGCAAGACTGCGGGCGCGATATCCGCCAACGTTGTCAACTGGTCTGCAAAGACATGTGCAGCTGCGCCGACGATGACGGTTGGAACCGGATTCTCGGTGTGGCGGCGGTCCCCTTGCCGTTCCATATTCCCATGGTCGGACGTGACGATAATCAGACCGTTTTGCATATCCCACGCCTCTAGCAGCCCTGCCATCACCCCGTCCGTACGTTCCAAAAACTGAACCGCATGCGCGAAGGGCCCCCGATGCCCAAGTTCATCGGTGATCCAGGTACTGAAGAATGTCAAATGCCTTTCAGCGGCTAGTTTGGCCAGGAGATGGCCCGCTTCTTGTGGGGAGTAGGTGGGCGCATCGGTGTATCCAAGGAACTGAGTCCAGCCCTCGCCCGTCCAGTCTGGCGAGACGGCCTGTCCGGCATAGTAAGCTGCTTCGGTAAGCAGCTTGATATCCGCTGACAGTACGGCGTACTGGATGCTGGATGGCAATGATTTTCCTCGTTCCAGGCGCTCGAAGAATGCTGGTGGGAACGGGTTAATGAGCGTGGCCCGCATCCCGTGTGAAACGAGACGCTTGAATATGTTGTCCTCCGCAATCAAATCACGGATCTCTGCCGTCGGTTTAGGCCCGTAATGGCGGCCGAGAATCACCGGGATATTCCGCCCGGTTAGTATTGTCGCCTGGCCCGTGGCGCTCTGTGGGCGGCCTGCGATTCCAAGCTGGGCATCGGTCGGAACGAAAAACCCGTGCTCCGTCTCGGTGGGGGGTGTGGTGCGGAGCCAGCGCTGACCACCTGCCAGCGCGTGCAGAGTCGGTAATTTGGCTACAGCAAAAGGATTAGTGGCCGGATCATTCTCACCCAGGCCTATCCCGTCAAGGAAGATCAGAAGGATATGCATACAGCAGATTGTAGCGTCTCGTGCTAGACTACGAAATGGACAATAACTTCATTCCACAAAATAGTTTTTGGGTAGGACGGTATTGTGATGCCTGATACGAAGCGGTTTTTGGGCAAAATAGCGGCAATACTCGGCATGGTATTCTTGTTGTGGCCAGCGCTGCTGGTCCGGGCCCAGGACCCAACGGGTGTGCCACTGTCTCCCGAGCAAATGAACTTGCTTTCCCAGATTGATGCTGCTGACGCGGACCAGCGGTCGTGGCAATCGTATACAACCCTAAGCTTCAATAGTCAGTTTTATTCTGAGACGCTGGTGGTTTCGTTTGGCGATGAGCGCGTCAATCAGGAAACGACGAATTCGACCATTACCACGCTATTCGATGGCAACCCGTTGACGGGGGGCTATAGCAGTGATGTATTGCTTACTCTTGAACGTCGGGAGCAGCAATACCTCTCGGCAGAAGAGCAGCGTGTTGAAAACTACACGCTCTTAGCCGAGCTTGTCTATCGCGATAACCGATTGTATGTACAGGCACTGCGGAACGGGGGATCAGAGAACCTGCCGCCGATGCCGGAGTTAGGATGGTACGATCTGACCGACAACCTCGACCGCTTTCCGGCGCTGGACCCGATCAGATTGCGACGCTATCTGCCGGAGGCCCCTCTCCCCGCAACACCAAATCCGATTCTGGATACCGATTTCTTCGTCTTGACCCGGGGCACCAACCTACGTAGCCTGGTGGCGGATATTGTCCTGGTGAACGATAACGAGGTTCTGACCGAAGGGCCTAACGCCGGCACCACAGTCCGCCAGATACGCATTCAGCTGAATCCCCTGGCCATGCTCAGGCAGGCTTTTGCCGGCTTCGAAGGTTCCGAGGAGCTTGTGGCAAGTTTCGCCAACGAGAACGTTGATATGTCTTTAACGGTCTGGCTTGACGCATCTACATCGCGGCGGGTACGCGAGCAATTTGTCTTCGTGCTACAGGGTGAACCTGACCCGACACTATTTGGCTATGCGCCTGGCGAGTTCACCACCGAGGGTGGCCTAAGAGTACTCTATCAGCTCGAGCGCGACATCAGCTACATCGATATCAATGCGCCTGTCGAGATACCCGTTCCGGATATTCAATAGACTGGTACCTGAAGGCAAAGCCCTATGTTGAGTTATGGCCTGACCGCAACAAGCGAATTGCGCCTCTTGATGCCGCATCATGCAGTGGAGCTTGCTGCGGTCGTCTCCAAAAATGCGGACCATATCGGTCGTTGGCTGCAATGGGCTACCCCCGAATACGATGAGGACGCAGCCAGAGTTTTCATACAGCGGGCATTGCAGAAACTGGTCGATAACAACGGCATGGAGTTGGGGATCTTTCATGAAAACCGTCTGGCTGGTGTGACCGGGTATCTCTTCTGGGATTGGCGCTCGCGGCGAACAGAAATTGGCTACTGGCTCGCCACAGAATATCAGGGGCAGGGATTAATGACGCGCGCAGTTAGGGCGTTGACTGGCTATGCACTTGGTGAGTTGGGACTCAATCGTGTTGAGATTCGCATGGATGTTGAGAATGACCGGAGTGCCGCTATTCCAGAGCGTTTGGGGTACACTTTCGAAGGCGTTCGCCATCAATACGACTACTTGAACGGCGAACCGCGGGACACACGTTTTTTCGTAATGCTTGCCGAAAACTGGCATAGCTAGTTCAAGTCGCACAAAATGACAATTTTTCCTATACTGAAGTACAGCGACGCCAGCTTTCAATATCCGTGTGGAGAAACTCATGGCAGGTGAACGGATTCTGGTCTGTGATGATGGTAAAGAAGGCCGCGATTTTATTGTCAACTATATCCTGGAGCCGAATAACTATCAGCCTCTAATTGCGCGCAATGGCCTGGAAGCCCTTGAGATCGTTCGTGAGGATCCACCGGACCTGATACTTCTGGATCTTCAGATGCCGAAAATGAACGGCATGGAAGTACTAGATGCGCTCAAAGAAGAAGGGTACGAGATCCCTGTTGTTTTGATGACCTTTCATGGCAGCGAGGAGATCGCCATCGAGGTCTACCGCCGCGGCGTTCAGGATTATGTCAAGAAGCCCTTCACGGTTGATGAGATGCAATGGGCGATTGAACGCACCCTGGGTTCGATGCGTTTGCGGCAAGAAAAAGAAGCGCTTACTGAACGGCTGATCGCGGCCAATAGCGAGATGAACCAGCGCATTCGAGAGCTCAATACGCTGTATGCGATTGGAAAATCAGTAACATCACTTGCCGGGCTTGAGGTTCTCTTGCCTCGAATTCTGGAAGCGGCAATTGAGATCACACGTGCCGAAGCTGGCAACCTGTATTTGCTGCAGGGCGAGGAGCTGGTTTGCCGGGCAGTGAAGAAGTCGGATGATTCCCAGATTACGCACCTGCAGGCACCGGCTAATGATCCCTTTGCCCGAAGAGCGATTCAGATGGGCAAACCACTGGCTCTGGGACCAGAAGAGATGCAATCCCATCGCCGCGACAATGCACAATTGCCTATTGCTATCCTGGTTACGCCCCTGATCGTGGGCAAACGGGTGATCGGCGCACTCAGTGTCAGCAACGCATCAGCTGAAGCTGGCGGATTTCGTAAACAGGATGGTGCTATGCTGAGTGCCCTATCCGATTACGCAGCCATTGCGATCGAGAATGCCGCAAATTATACCGAATTGGCGCATCTCAAAGAGCGCGAGGTGGCTAAGATCTATGAACGCCTCAAAGCATTTATGCCGGTTGATGTTCTTGAAGCCGTGCTCTCCGACACCGACTTATCATTTGAGAGCTATCAGACCGATGTAGGTGTCGTGCTTGTTGAATTGAAGGGGCACCAGAGCCTGGTAGGGCGCACTGATCCTGCCCAATTGACGGCTGCGATCAATGGCTATCTAGACCTGGCGGTCAATATCATCGCCGACTATGGCGGGACCGCGGAACGCTACCTAAGTGATGGCCTGATCGCCTACTTCAATGTTCCCCAGGCACGGGATAGCTTCATCATGGACGCGATCGAAGCCGCGGTGGCGGTGCTACAGAGTGTGGGCGAACAAGGCCAGAATATCGGGTTCGGTATTGCGCTGCATCTGGGACGGGCCGTGGCGGGCAACATTGGAGTTCTGCGCGGGCTTAGCTATTCTGTAGTTGGGCCGTTTATGAAGGAATTACAGCGCCTGCAAGAGAATGTGCACGCTGGCCAGATCCTTGTTACCGAGGATTTCATCTCCCGCGCAGATCAGGATCGTGTGCAGGCTACCTATCTCGGCCAGATCTCCGCTCACTCACGGCAACAGCGGATTAATGTTTATGAAATCACGGGCTTGAGCTAGATAGCCCGACATCAGTATCCAAGGTACTACAACCTAATATAGCCGCACCTGTCAGCCGCTCCTTCAGGGGGTTCCTGTTGCTGGCTTAGGCCTGTTGGTAAATGAATTCTGTGATATAATTAAAAACAAGTTAAGATTCTTTGGTGAATTCTGGTAGTCGCAATCATTATGGCTGACACACAGTTCGTTTCATCCACATCATCGGTAAGCAATTCCCCTGACCTTTCTGCTACACAGCGGCAGGATACTGACCTGTCGCCTGGCTCAGCCGAGACACAGTTAAGATTTATTCAAGAGATCCGAACGAATCGTTTGGCTCTCCTCTGGCGAGCAACACTGATCAGTGTTTTGTTCTTTATGTGGCTGACGTTGTTGTTCGCTAAAGATCTCGAGACGACCCTGCTGGATCTGATTCTACCGGTCCTGGTCATCGCGTTTTCGAGTTACCTTACCCGGCGTTTCTTGAAGCACGATGCCTATCAGGCGGCGACATGGGCCTACGCGCTGGGTGTCATATTCGCTGTAGCCTTCATGATGGCACCGGACACGCCATTGAGCCGTGAGTTGGTGCCGGCATTCGGGATCTTGATAATTTTTGTCATTGGCATGATGATGTCGGTGCAGAGCACGTTTATCTTGCTCGTTGTCAGCTATGTTTTGATGATCCTGCTGCCCTTGCTGATAATGGGTGATTTCATCGTTACAACGACTACCCTCTTCTTCTTCGCGCTTATGGCACTATCTACTCTGCTTGTGACGCACGTCAGCGGTGAGTTGTATAGCATCGCCAACTGGGCTTTGGAGAGCTATCGTAAAGAGCGTTCTACGGCCAATAAACTGCATGCAAGCCGTCAGGACCTTGAGCGCAGCTTACTGAAACAGCGCAATCTTACGGTACAGATCCAGAACACAAATAAGGAATTGGCCGAAGCGCGTGAAGCAGCTGAAATTGCGAAGAAATTCCGGGGGCAGTTCCTGGCTAATATGAGCCATGAATTGCGGACGCCATTGAATGCCGTGATTGGCTTCAGCGAGACGATGTTGAACTTCCCGCAGATGTATGACCGTGTCGAACTGCCAACAGAATATCGACGAGACCTGGAGCGCATCTACGCTAGTGGTAAGCACCTATTGGGGATTATCAATGACATTCTCGACCTGAGTAAGATCGATGTTGGCCGTCTCGAAATCGAAATCCAGCCTGTCGATCTGGATCCGATCTTCAAGGGCCTCCTTTCGACGGCAATTGGCCTGGTTGGCCCCAAGCCCGTTGAACTCAAGCGCGACCTGCCGGAAGTACTGCCCATGGTAGTCGGTGACCCGCTGCGCATTCGCCAGGTATTGCTGAACATCTATTCCAATGCGGCCAAATTTACCCAGGAGGGTAGCATTACGCTCTCCCTTACGGAAACGGATCGAGAGGTGATCATAGCGATTACGGATACAGGTCCCGGCATCTCCCAGGACAATCTCGAGGTCATCTTTGAGGTGTTCCAACAAGGCGACAGTGGGCGGAAACAGCAGCGCGCTGGTGCTGGGCTGGGACTGGCGATTTCTCGACAGCTTCTGGGACTTATGAATGGTGCTATCTGGGTTACAAGCGTCGTCGATAAGGGGTCAACGTTCTATATATCGCTGCCACGGTTTCAACCCCTCGGCCTTGAAGAGGAGTGGACAGAAGTCGAGGAAAGCAGTAGCCTCGTGTAGCCAGCCGGAGGAGTGTGGACCATACGCCGCGCGGTCGAACTTTGGCCGCCAGCAGGAGTCAATAGATGATGCGTATAATGTACGTCGAAGACAACATGGCAAACTTGGCGCTTATCGAGCGTGTCGCTCGCATGGGAGGCCATCAAGTTGTCTCCTATCCGAGTGGCGAGCAAGCCCTCAACGCTCTGGAAACCGATAGCTGCCAATTGATCCTGATGGATATCGAATTGGAAGGCGATATCGATGGTGTTGAGGTTGTTAAGCGCCTCCGGGCACGCGGCGACACGCGCCCCGTCATTGCAGTTACGGCGTATGCGATGGTTGGAGATATGGAACGGATCCTGGCTGCCGGATGCAACGAGTATCTTCCTAAGCCCGTTCCCATCGCTCAGTTTTTGCGCTTGCTGGCAAAGTATGACCCGAATAATATCTCACCCGCAAAGACAGCGCCCTTGGATTCTGAAGAAGAGGTGCGGCCGCCAGGACAGCATTTAACTGATGCGGCTGAAGGGCCTTCCACTCAGGTATCTCATCACCCTGATAAGCGCTCCGATACAGCGAAAACGACCCACAAAGGCAACCCTGCTGCTCCCAACTTGCCGTCTAGTGCCGCGCACGTAACCCCGACTTCATCCCAGGCGTTAGAAGAACATTCCGTCTCGTTGTCCCATCATAAGTCTTCGCAGCAAGGGGAGGATCATGATGAATAGTGTGATACCAGAGCCGCAATCATCTCAGACGCCCCACCATGATGACGCCGAGGCGTCAGAAGATAAGCCCAAGGCAGAGCCTGGTGCGAAGGAGGTGTCCTCTGCGCAACGTAGGGGCCCTGGCAGCGCGCACGCTGAGAAGCCGCCCCTCGCCTCAGCCGGGCAGGACAAGAGTAGTTCTGGCACGGAGATTGAACCGCAGGCTGGCTTCGCTCTGGTGGTGGATGACGAACCGGCGAATCGTGATTTTCTAGTGCGCCTACTTGAACAGGCTGAACTCAAGGTAAGGGGCGCGTCCACGGGTGCGGAGGCTTTGGCGATTGCCGATGAACTCGGTGAGAAACTGCGCCTGGTGATGTTGGACTACCAGCTACCTGATCAAAAGGGTGTCGAACTGCTTAGGTCTTTGAATGCGAAGCTTCCAAAGGCTAAGATCATGATGGCGACTATGCACGACGAACGCTCGATAATTCGTGAGGCGTTTGAAGGCGGCTGTGCGGCGTTTTTGGTCAAGCCACACGGATTTATGCAGTTGCTGCAAATGCTCCAAAAAATGTCGGATGATCCAGCGGGCATGGATGGTCTGGATGGCCTGATATTTGATATGTACGGCTCACGTCCCTGGCGGGGTGGGTAGTTGTTGAGTGTGTAAATCTTTCAGGAATTGCCGCGCAGCAGTTTCATCATCACGTACAGCAATCTGAGGGTTTTTCTCCCACCCGGTCGCCAACTCGGCTAGATTGCGACGCATCTGTTTGCCTCCATATACGCTGAAACCGCCGATGTTCCCCCCTATGACCGCGGCTTCAAGTTGAGAACCAATCCTTGAACTCGCGACTGGTCCGATGTTAGAGGCATCGATAATCATGTATTGCGCCTGGGGGTAGAAGTTTGCCATCAGGCTGACCCATTGCGCAAAGCTGTCCGCCGCTCGTTCGCCGAAAGGTCCTTCGATGATGGCTTTAAGCAGCCAGCCCTCAAGACGCTCGATTGTGTATTGTCCATCGCGGAAACTTCGTTTCATCAGAACTCGTTTTGAATTCATGGGGCTGGGACCCTCCTGACGACGCGTTTGCAACTTAGGTTAACCCTTTTTTGATTCTATATCAAGTTAGCATGCGGCGCGATTTGCTGTTTTACCGTGACGCGGTAAGGTATGGTTTGCGGTCTGAAATTGAGGTAATGACCATATGTCTGCTTATGAAGCTTGCATTGATCCACCTAGCGATGTTTGGGATCAATTTGTCATGGCGCATGCGCGAGCGCATTTCCTGCAACTGAGCACGTGGGGACGTTTCAAGTCCAGATTTGGCTGGGATGACCAGCGGGTTGGCCTCCTGGATGAATCGGGCCGGCTCCTTGCTGGTGCCCAGATTCTCTATCGACGGCTACCTCTGGGGCTTGGGCGCCTGGCATATGTGCCCTTTGGACCATTGGTCGACTGGCACGACACGGCCCAGACTCAAGCCCTATTTGCGTTGATCGATCGCGTTGCTCGTCAGCGGGGGACCGTCTTCTTGAAGCTGGAACCAGGCTATGAGGTCCCGTTGGAGCATTTGCAGGCCCAGCGGTTCCGTCCCAGCCCTCAAACTGTTCAGCCACCACGCACGCTCATCCTGGATATTGGTGGGCATGATGGGGCCGGGAACCCCATCGATGAAGCGGCGGTCCTGAAGCAGATGAACCAGAGTACGCGCCGCAATATCCGCAAGAGCGAGAAATTTGGCGTTCACGTCCGGATTGGCGATCAGCAGGACATGGGCAGTTTCAATCATCTACTGCACGAAACAGCCGAGCGTCAAGAATTTGGCGTTCATACACCTGAGTATTATGAGTATATCCGCGAAAACATTATTGCGTCTGATCAGCCGCCCCAGGGGGCACTCCTTATCGCGTCATTCGTTGATGAAGACACTGGTCAGCGCCACGATCTCTCTGGGGTCATCGTATTTGCCTGCGCAAAGCAGAGCTGGTACCTCTACGGGGCCAGTAACGATCTGGAGCGCCATCGCATGGCATCCTTTGCGGTCCAGTGGGCGGCAATCCAGTGGGCGCGCGCCCAGGGGGCGTTGACCTATGATATGTACGGAGTGCCCGATTGCTCTCTGGAGGAGTTGGAGCGCCGGTTCGCCGAGCGTTCGGACGGCTTGTGGAGCATATATCGCTTCAAGCGCGGTTGGGGAGGGCGCGTTGTACGTACCGTCGGTGCGTGGGATCGAGTCTATAATCCACTGTTATACTGGGGGTACCGCTTGTATCTCCGTTGGCGACGTGAAATGCCCGGTTGAGATTGCAAGTAAACCCACGCTTTGGGTGTCAGAAGCGTCCATACTGAATTTCCTTGTTATCAAGCAGTGAGGAGCAGAAGTGCATTATGGCGACTGAGATATTTGGGCCCTACCAGGTCGGTCCGAAGGTTGGTGAGGGGGATATGGGCCATGTTCACCAGGCACGTGATACTCGGACTGACCAGGTCGTTGCACTGAAAATACTGGATCAATTCGATCTCAGGGGAAAGTTTGATCGTGAAGCGGCGATGGAGTTAATTGAGTTTGCTGCCAGCATTCAGTATGAGCGCCTTCATCCCATCCTTCAGGTCATCGAAAGCGACGCTGACCAGGGGAAACTGGGCATTGCGATGCCAGTGGCCAGTGGGCGTTCGTTATGGGATCATCTCAAATCAGGGCGATCAATACCTCAGAAAAATGCTGTACAGATTATTGGCGCCGTGGCTGCCGCCCTCGATTTTCTCCACCGCCAGGAGGTCGCCCATGGCGCAGTCAAGCCCTCGAATGTCCTGCTGGACCGCAGTGGCACCGCAACTCTGACTGATTTGCCAATGGCGCATCTGCGGGAGCTTGGCTTGAGGCCAGCGGCGCCAACCGAATTGCAGCAGTATTACCTCCTGACGGAGGCAACCTATTTCTCCCCGCCGTCAATGCCTGACGATGTTTTTGCGCTGGCGGTTCTGGCTTTTCACCTTCTGACAGGGCGCTTACCCTTTGATGATCCCCGTGTGGAAGCCCGTGGTATTCCACCGGAAGGAGGATTGCCGTCTCTTGTGCATGCAGTTCTGCTCAGGGGAATGACCGATAACGTGCATTTGCGCTACGAGTCCATTGCAGCTCTAATGCAAGACTTCAAAGGGGCTTTTCGGGGAAAGATTGATGAACAGACTGAGCATTGGTTCCTGAAAGAAACACCCCCGCCGCCGGATAGCGATGAGTTGCCACCATCGACATGAACCGTGTGATGGGATAGGTGGCGAACGCTGATCAATCGTCGTCGGTGTCGATATTGCTCTGGCTGACAAACGAATAGAAGGGGTAGGCTAGCTGATCTGGGCTGGCATAGCCATGCTCCAGGAAGTCGGCATTCGCGATCTCGAAATCCCGGTGCATGTGATCCAGCATAGCGATCTGGTTACCCGATGGCTCAACTGAGAACAGGATGATTAGGGTGGTGAATGCACCCGACATGAAGCACAACCATGAGCCATCCTCCATTTCTGTGCTGCGGACGCCTGCATGGAAGATCTCGGCGGTTGCTTCGCGGTAGCTGCTCAGCATGGGTACGATCAACTCAGCGTCAATGCTGAAATCCCCAATAGTCTCGATAGGCATACCACTGCGGTTATCGTAGATGCTGATACCAATTGCGCGGGCTGCAAGGCGTTTCCTGAGCGTCAGTGTGCTCTCTGCTTCGGCTGACGAAAGTGCCTCTTGCCAGCCAGTAGGATCAGACTCTGCGATCATCTGCGCCACAGTCATGATTTGACGTTGGTAGCGATCGTATAAACGGTGGAACTGAGCCCGGTTGATCTCGCCCGCTGCAAACTCTTGTGCGATACGCGACATTTTCTGATAGACCTGATTGATAAATGCCTGGCCGCGCTGGACTTCTTGCTGCTGGGGATAGTCGTTAGGGTTGCTCATCACAAAGACTTAGGCGCGAATATCCTTAAATTGCTGATATTCAGGAGGCGCGCCTTCTCCTTTCGGTCCAACATTATACGATACCCTCAAGAGTGGGGACTTTGCAGCCTGCCGGTGTCCCCAAACCATTGAATCACCGCGTGATGGCACTCGTTACACTCCACATGGCTCGGTTGCGCTGGTGCAAGCCGACCCATGATAGGCTCGTACCCTATAGTTTAACAGCCTGCCAATAGGTCCATCGCCGCCACGCTTGTTCCGGAGCATTCGCCAAGTTGCGTGCACCACAACTCCGCAAGACCGGGTGTAGTCAGTATGGCCCTGTATCAAGTTCTGGGCCATTGCAATCTAATAAACCTTTCTAGTATTGAAAGGTTTGGGCACACGCAGATCATCAATCATATCTTATTAGATTCTGTCAACAAAGACAATCGTTTTCGCTCGTGACAGGTATGATCGTCAGGTTTCCGGTGGTATGCCTGCTAGTGTTGGGCAACCAGATGCACAATCGTTACCCCGGTGCCCCCCTCTTTCTCATTGCCGCTCATATACTTGGAAACAAGCGGATGTTGGGAAAGCTCGTTGCGAACTGCTTGCCGCAGTGCGCCGGTGCCCTTGCCGTGGATGATCCGAACAAATGGCAGTTGGGCCATATATGCCGCATCAAGGTACTCTTCGACGCGCGCTATGGCTTCCTCGACACGGTTGCCGCGCAAGTCTAGCTCCAGTCCGGGTGATGCGCCCCGCTCGGGGAGCTGCGCGCCTGAGGAGGGACGGTCGGCCGCGGTCCGCTGCTGCTTGCGCCGGGCCTGCTTGCGCTCCTGCCGCGAAAGCTGCTCGACCTCCGTGGGTTTCGCCCTGATGCGCAGGCGGCCGACAGCGATCTCGATCTCATCTTCGGTGATCTCGGCGATTTGCCCCTCCGAGTTCAATGATGGCACCCAGACGGTCTCATTAAGCCGGAAGCGATGCCCAGTTACTTGATCGTCCTCGTCCCCAGTTTCTGTCTCAGGCACCGAAAGGTAGTCCTGCGGCTGGATTAGATCAGCCGTTTTCTGGAGCTGGCGAATTGCGTCGAGAGGCTGGCCTGCCCCTTCGAGTTGGCGCCGTAAGCGCCGGATCTCGCGCCGCAGTTCGTCCAGTTCCGTTTGGGCCTGCTGTTCGATTTCTCTGACGACCTGGTGGCGTTCATCCTCGATCGCCTCCAACCGCGTTGCCAGTTCTCGCTCTCGTTCGAGGGACTCGGCCTCCTGCTGGCGGATACGTTCCAGCGAGAGGCGGATGTCATCGCGTGATTTCTGGATTTCATCGAGGAGGTCATCTACGGCCAGGTCCTCGGTTGTCACCATGGTGCGCGCAGACTCGAGAATTGGAGCGGGTAAGCCCAAGCGGGTGGCAATGGCCAGTGCATTAGAGCGACCAGGTAGGCCGACGATCAATCGGTACGTCGGAGAGAGTGTTTCCAGATCGAATTCCACGCTGGCGTTGCGAACCCCCGGGTGATTGTAACTGAAGGCCTTGAGTTCCGGGTGGTGTGTTGTTACGAAGCATGTAATCTGACGCTCGAGCATATGCAGCAATAGGGCCCGCGCCAGGGCCGAACCTTCCGCCGGGTCGGTTCCAGCACCTAGCTCGTCCAGGATAACCATTGAGCGGGGATTGGCCATCTCGAGGATGCGGATGATATTGGTCATGTGTGATGAGAAGGTACTCAGTGACTGTTCGATGCTCTGCTCGTCGCCAATATCCGCATAAACATCTTCGAACACCGAGAGTTGGGCCCCTTCAGCCGTTGGTAGATGGAGGCCAACCTGAGACATCAAGATCATGATGCCGATGGTTTTGAGGGCGACGGTTTTGCCCCCGGTGTTGGGGCCGGTGATGACGAGGATGAAGGTTTCGTCATCCAACTCCACATCTATGGGCACGACCTCTTTTTCGGGCAATAGGGGGTGCCGCGCCTGTATCAGTTTGAGTGTGCTGCCAGGATGGCGATCGCGATTCGTTGCAAAAGGCACCAGTCGTGGCTCGTTAGCGGTCAACACGTCGGCATATTTCGCCCGGGCGAATATCAGGTCCAGATAGGCCAGGGTTTCAACCGTCCGGACGATCCGCTCTGATTCATGACTGACCAGTTCGCATAACTCGGCCAGGATACGCCGTATTTCGTTCTCTTCATCAATCTGGAGTTGCCGGTAATTGTTATTGAGCTCGACGGTGCTCAGGGGCTCAATGAACAATGTCGCACCGCTGGAGCTCTGGTCGTGTACGACACCCGGGATCCGGCCTTTGAACTCAGCTTTGAGCGGGATGACATATCGCCCATTGCGTTGGGTTACCAGTTGCTCTTGCAGGTAGGGCGCATTGCTGGAACTGGTTGCGATATTGTTGATCTTGGATTGCAGGCGGTCAAACGCTATCCGCACGTCACGACGAATGACGGCCAGCCGGGCACTGGCCGAGTCCTTGACTTCAGCACTATCATCGAGGACGCGGGTGATCTCTTCTTGAAGGCCCCTGCATTCCTCCAGGCGTTCGGCCACATCCGCCAGTAGGGGATATTGTCCGCTGAGGCGGGTGATGGTTCGCTGGAGGCTCGTGGCACGCTGGAGGGTGCCACGGATGTCAAGTAGGGTGCTGCCTTCCAGAATGAAACCTCGCTGACACGACAAGGCCGCTTCACGTACATCGAAAACCCCGCCCATTGAGATGTTGGGTTTTGCTTCGAGCAAGAGTCGGGCTTCAGCGGTTTCGCGCTGTAGTTCGCGTGCCGCATCGATGTCGGGGACAGGTATCAGATTGAGTGCCAACTCTCGGCTGGCTGAGAAGGAGGTGTGCGCCGCCAACCGGTCCAGGATTTTTGGGAATTCAAGAATTTCCGCAGATTTGCTGACCATGTTGTTCAAACCATATGTGTTGTATCGGGTTGCCTGAAATATCGTGGCATCGCACAGAAAGCCACGCTATCGGTACGTGTTGCACGCGTATGCCAGCTTCTGCTCTGTGCAGCCCGCTGGTTGCTATAAAGTCGGGTGGGCAGGACACGCTTGGGCGGTGGTGCGGTTTCAGCCCATTCGGGTAGGCATTCGGAGTATATTGAAACCCTGGGACAATGTCAATGATGACGCCCGCAAGGTGCGAAATCTATCGCGCTTCTGGCACACTAATAGCCTTATGCGGAGGCTCCCTGTTGCGCAGGTTGTCCTGCCTTGATTAGAATACAGATACCCCCAATGGCTTGAATGGATTGGTGAGCGACATCAATGGATGCCATACAGTTACTTCAGAATGTTTTTCCGGGCATGGAAACAAGCGCCCTGAACGAATTGTACGCGTTGACCCGCGAGAAGACCTATCCGTCGGGGACCACGGTATGCAGAGAAGGTGCCTACGAAGATACGTTCTACTTAATCCTCGCCGGGCAGGTTGAGGTCTTGAAGCAGTTTGATGTAGCCGGGACTCCGCGCGAGCGGTTACTGCGCCACCTTGGCTCGGGAGATTTCTTTGGTGAGATGGCGATTATTGTTGATGGGCCTCGCAATGCAACCGTGCGATCCATCTCCGATACGACGTTTCTAGAGTTGGACCGCGCGTCTTTTATGAAGATGTTAGCGACCAACCCTGTGATGGCATTGGCCATGGTCCGAACGACGATCGATCGCTTGCGCGCTAATGACCGGATGCAGATCGAGGAAATGCGCAAAGCCTTCGAGGCGTTGCAACGCCTGGACCATGCCAAGCTTGACTTCATCGAGGTAGCGGCACACGAGCTACGCACCCCCATCACGGTCATTCGTGGTTATCGCGATGTGATGGCTATGCATCCGCTCGTGCAGAACGATAGCGATCTGTCGCGCATTGTCTCCGGCATGAGCGAAGGCACCGAGCGGATGTTTGAGATCATCAACAGCATGCTCGACGTGAGCAAAATCGATAGCCAGACGCTCCAGGTGGCTTTCGTCCCTGTTCTCCCGCGGATGGTATTCACCGAGACGCTGCATACGTTCGAAAACGCTCTTCGCGAACGCAACATCACCATCCGGCAGCACCATCAGAAATCGCCAACGGTGCCGTTCATTCATGGTGACCCGGTGCTGCTGAGTAAAGTCTTCTACCAGTTATTATCAAATTCAATCAAATATTCACCTGATGGCTCGGTCATCGATATCATCACGCGTGAGGTGCTCGATGATGAGATCGGCCATGCTTTTGAGATCATCATCGCCGACCGGGGAATTGGGATTGCGCCCGACCAGATCCCCTTTGTCTTCGAGAAATTCTATCAGGGTGGCAATAATGTTAGCCTGCACTCGTCGAGTAAGACCGCCTTTCGCGGCGGTGGGCCAGGGCTCGGCCTGGCGATCTCAAAGGGCATTATTGATGCCCATCGCGGAAAGATCACAATTGAGAGTTTAGGTCGTGATGAGGAAACGCTACCGGGTACGACCTGCCGCGTGTTGTTGCCAATTGGTACGCCTGAGAAGGACTTCGATCTCGCCCGGAGCGACCAGTCTATCTCAACTGACTGACAATCGTCTGGAGAAAAACTGGCAAATTTAGACTGATTGGGCTACATTTGGCACACGAGTTTGTGGAAGCAGTCAGTCCCAAACTTATCTGGCAATCGAAAATTGCATCTCACATTAGCTTTAAAACTACGGAGGATAATCCTGTGCGCAAGTTGTTGTTTTCTCTGTTTGCGGTGACACTGGCATTAAGCCTGCTATTGATTGCTCCCCCTGTCCAAGCTCAGGATGACCTGGCACTTGAGTGTAGTTCGCCCCCCGATGGTGAGCTATTAGGGGTTCTTCCTGACGCGGTAACGCTGTATTTTAACCAGGAAGTCACAGAGGCCGAAGTTACGGTGACCAACGCCGATGGCACTGAGGTTCAGAGTGGTGAGCCGACACTTGATGGTATGGTCGTTTCTATCGCCTTGGACGCCGAGGCCGTGACGGCTGATACGGAATACACTGTGGCCGCCACCGTGAACGGTACGGAGGTTTCGGTCAGCTTCACTGTTGGCGCAAATGCCTTGCCGCTCGATGGCGAGCTGGTAAATGATTGCCCGGCTGATATGGACATGGGTGACATGGAAGGCGACGAGACCACCGATGGTGAGACCGACGGGGAGATGGAAGGTGACGAGGCCACCGACGGTGAGACCGACGGCGAGACCGACGGCGAGATGGAAGGTGACGAGGCCACCGACGGTGAGACCGACGGCGAGATGGAAGGTGACGAGACCACCGATGGTGAGACCGACGGGGAGATGGAAGGCGACGAGACCACCGACGGTGAGACCGACGGCGAGGCCGAAGGTGACGAGGCCACCGACGGTGAGGCCGAAGGTGAAGGCGAGGGCGATGGCGCTGATACCGAAACTCAGATGCTCGAAGGTG
>JAADYW010000131.1 GCA_010092845.1 Chloroflexota bacterium | reverse complement strand
GTAATTGCCCTTGCTCGGGTTTGTCAGGAGTAGCGAGACCTCGGCGGGCAGGTTATCGGTGACGCGCACGCCCCGTGCCTGATCCGGGCCGTTGTTCGTCACGGATATGGTGTAGATAATCGTGCCGCCCTCAACCGGGTTGGGATTGCTGACGGTCTTGGTCACGGCCAGATCGGTGAGCAACATGGTGACGGTGGCGCTATTGCTGTTGTTGCCGGCATTGGGGTCTATCGAGCTGGAGGAGGTAATGCTGGCCGTATTGGTTATCGTGCTGCCGGCGGTGCCAGAATTGACGGTCACGTCAATGTGCAACGTAGCGCTGGCACCATTGGCCAGATCGCCAATCGTCCATATGCCAGTGCCATTATTATAGGCTCCGCCACCGTCATCCCCGGCATAGGTCACCCCGGCGGGCAGGTTATCCTGCACGACGACGTTGCTCGTCGCGTCCGGGCCGTCATTGGTTACCGTCAGGGTGTAGCGAATTGACTGACCCTCGGAGGGATAACTGTCGTCCACCTGCGTATTGATCCGCACATCAGCGGTGAGTTGCCCCTGGGGCATGATGTCAACGCTACTACTGTTGTTCCCCGGGTTAGCATCGATGACGGGTGGATCAAAGGCATCAATCGCGGCGACATTCGAGATGGTGCTGCCGGCGGTGCCCGTCTCCACTTGTACGGTGATATTGAGTGTGGCCGTCGCGCCATTGGTAAGCGTACCGATATCCCAGAAGCCGGCGGCATATGTGCCCTGGCTGGCGCTATCGGAAACATAGGTGATGCCAGAAGGGAGGGTATCTTGTACGCGGACGCCCGTTGCTGTGTCAGGGCCATTATTGGTGACCGTGACGGTATAGGTCACATTGGTGTTCTCGTGGGGACTACTGTTGTCAACGGACTTGGTCACCGCCAGGTCAGCATAGGGCTGGAGCTGCGGCATGACGTTCGCGCTGGCGGTGTTATTGGCGAGGTTGGTGTCAGGTAAACTGGACGCTGTGACGTTGGCCGTGTTAGTGATCGTGCTGCCGGCTGTGCTCGGGTTGACCCGGGCGTCGATTTCTAAGGTTTTTGCTGCCCCGACGTTCAAATTGCCAACGTTCCAGTCGCCACCCACGCCAGGGACGTGAAAATAGTTCGTCCCCTCGTAACTGGTATGCCCTTCGTAGGTCAGGCCGGTGGGCAGAACGTCGGTAACCTCCACACTGCTAGCGTTATTCGGGCCATTGTTCTGGACTGTGACCGTGAAGGTGATGGTCGTGCCCTCAATAGGATTGGGGTTATCCACCGTCTTGGTGACCTGGAGGTCCGCGGATTGCACCGTGAAGCTCGCGCTGGCGCTATTGGGGCCGGGGCCGGGGTCCATCTGATCGGAGGCATCAATTGCGGCGGTATTGGTGATGGTGCTGCCACCCGTGCCGGGCCCGACCCGGACAGTAATCTGAAGGGTAGCAGTTCCTGAGGCAGCGAGTGTGCCGATGTTCCATAAGCCACTGCTGGAATTGTAACTCCCGCCGCCATTGTCAGTGACATGACTAACCCCAAGCGGTAGCTTGTCGCGCACCTGGACCCCGGTCGCGGTATCGGGTCCGTTGTTGCCCACCGTGATTGTGAAGACGATCGTATCACCCACCTGGGGATTGCTAGCGTTAACCGATTTGGTGATATAGAGATCCGCCATAGGAATCGGCGTTGTGGTCGGTGTTGTCGTTGGTGTTATGGTGAGGGTTGGGGTCACTGTTGCGGTGGGGGTGACCGTCGGCGTTATGGTCACGGTGGTGGTCGCTGTGGTTGTCACCGTGCCAGTGACCGTCGCTGTGGTGGTGCCGGTCACCGTTGGCGATACGGAGACAGTGCCGGTCGGGGTGATTGTTGGTGTCTGGGTGCCATCCGGTGTGGCGCTGGCGGGCGTAAGCGTCTTCTCGGCGATGGCGGTCTGCGAGGCATAGATCGCCGTAGCGGTGGCCGGGTTTTCGGGTGTATGGACCAGCGGATCGATCTCATCGCCTGGTCCTGTGTCTGTATCCGAGTTTTCTCCAGATGGTACGCCAGTCGCACTTTGATTGGTCTGCGGATTCGATGGTGGATTCCGGCTGGCATCCATTGCAATGGCGGTGGCGGGGTCCAGCCCACGTTCGGCGAAATGGGCTTCGACCATCAAGGTAGCCAGGAGGGGATCAACACGGCGAAAACTCACGGCTGGCCATTGGCTGTAGTCGGCTGTTTCCTCGGGCTCAATGGTCACATCCAGGCTCTCAGGCTGCGAGACAATAACGCTGGCCTGGGCAGAGCAGAAGATCACCGTTACCATGACGGTCAGCAGCGCCAGCAGCGGGATCCACCCGCTGTTAAACGGCCTGATCCGTGACCAGCGACGCCGCTCAGGTTGATCCAGGTCGGTGCCTGTCTTCTCGTTCATTAGCCACTACCTCTGCTGAAGTGGTAACTCAATCGTCACGATCGTGCCGTGCTCTGGAATGCTGTCGAGGCCGATCTTGCCGCCATGGGCTTCGACAATCTGCTTTGAAATATAGAGACCCAAACCCAATCCACGGGTATCGGTTGGCCCCGCGTCGGCGGATTGGCCGCGGTAAAGACGCTCGAAGACGCGCTCTTGCTCGTCCTCGACGATGCCGACCCCACTATCGGCGACGGAGATAATCGCGCGGCCGCGCTTGGCTTCGGCAGCTACCTCGATCCATCCCCCAGGCAAGGTGTAGCTATAGGCGTTGCGTAGCAGCTCTTCGATAACGCGCGAAATCCGCTCCTGATCCGCCTCAATCCACAGATCAGTTGAGGGAATCAACACCGAAACAACCAGCCCATGGGCGTCAATATCGGCGCGATGCTTGGCCACAAGGTTGTTGATCTGGAAGGCCAGATTGAAACGCTCGAAGTGGACCGAGAACTTCTTGGCCAGAATCGTGCTGACGTCAACGACCTGGTCAATCATGCGGGCCAGGGTGTGCAGCGAGCGGACGGAGTTATCTATGAAACCCACTCCCTGCTCAGAAAGCGCGCCTAGTTCGAGCATCTGGATGAGCCCGATATTGCCCAGCGCGGCAGTTAATGGTGTCCGCAGTTCGTGCGATAGCTGTAAGATCATCTCGTCTTTGACACGCTCAGCCTCGACGAGGGCGGTAATGTCTCTGAAGACGATCACATGGCCGAGTGCCTCCCCGGATGGCATCACCACCGATGTCGCTAGCACGCTGAAAAAGCTGCCCGCTAGCTCCACGGTGCGCGGCTGGGACAACTGCTCCGGCGTATGGCACAAAAAGTTCAGCATTTGATAGGCTTTGGCGTCGCTGCGCAGGTCTTCGATGAGATCCTCGGCCGCACCGTTGCGCAGTAGCATCTTGTTTCTGAGGTCCAGCACAATAACTGCATCCCGGATGCTGCCGAGGATGGCATCGCGGCGCGAGGTCTCCTCCACCTGAGCCAGGTAGAGATCACTAATTTCCCGATTGCGTGCCACAAGCTGATCGGTCATGTGGTCGAAGGATGTGCCCAGCTCGCCGAGTTCGTCGGGAATGTAGAGCTGTACGCGCCGCGAGAGGTCGCCTTCGCGGATGGCACGGGTCGTATCAACCAGCCGGCGCACGGGCCGTACAATCGTGCGCGTGACCACCATCCCCATTAAGGCCACGAAGATGAACAGCCCTGAAAAGAGGATCGCAACCTGGTCACGGCTGTTGCCAATCCCTTTTGTGACGATACTCCGCTGCAGCGCCACTGCTATCAGGCCAATTTGCTGGTCACGCATCTTGAAGGGTGCATATAACACCTGATAGGGCTGGCCACTGATCTCCTTTTCTTCAATCACACTCTTTTCCTGGGAGGTCGCGACCAGCTCTGCTGCATGGCGCGGTGAAAGCGCCAGCGATTCGTCTTCAGCCAGGGGCACGGTTGTTTTTAACACTCGCCCATCATAACCATAGAGCGTCACACCCGAGAGTGCCTGTTCACGTACCCGGGCCACCAACGTCGAGGCCCGGATCCCAATGCTGACTCCACCCAACAGATTGTTCTCGGCGTCGATGACCGGGGCGCTGATGAAAAATGTGACATTCGGCGGTTCGCCGACAACATCGACGTATTTGTCCCCCAGTCGGTCAGCTTCCACAATGAGCACACGTTGCACTCCTTCCCAGGAGTCGATGTTTTGGGGTAAGGTGGTGTCGTAGACGATGCCCAGCCGGTCTTCGATGCGGCGTAGGGCGAAGATGCTCTCACCCTCGGCGTTGAAAACGATCACGTCATCGATTTGCTCGTTGGTGGCAATAGGTTGGAGCAGCGCGTCCAGTTCGGCAATATCGCCGTTGTCGATCGCCTCAGCTACACCGTCGGTGAAGACCATCAGTCGAAGTGTGGCGAGTTGCTGGCGTTCGATCTCAGTCACGCTGTTGCTGGCGGCTTGGGCGCTCTCGATCAACTGTTTGTTAATGCGTTCTTCGATGCTACCCGAGACAAGTTGCGTTACGATAAAAACGCCAATGCCCGCCACGATAACAATTGCGATCAGAAACGGCATTGTTATCCGCGTGTTCAAGCGTGGATAGAAGCGCCGGTACAACTTCTCGTTGCCATTAGCTGGGCGCGGTCGCTGGCGTTTGTCTGCAGTCTCTGTTGTATTTAGGGGCGTATCCCCCAGCGTGACCTCAGCCGACATCAGGTATCAATTGCCTCCGATGAGTTGTCTCTTTGGGTGAACCTATCGTCAAGATGTACGCCCGATACGGGTAACAATAATTATACTCAGTTTACCTTATCTCAATGCTGAGTTAAATAGCTCTGAACAAATCTCACTCAGAAAAGAGGATTTGCGCATGTTCTTGCGGTCAAGGGGGAGGTTATGGTGGTACAGGATAGCAGCGAAACGGAGTCGCCGGGCTTGGGCAAAATGACCATTCGATAGGCGTAGGGTTGGCCATCTAGCCCGCTTTTGAGGTATCGTTATGGTTGGTGTGAATTCAGAAACCAATCGAATCTAACTGGCGATGGAATACTCCTTTTTTCTTTGTTATGATTGTGTTTTGTTATGTCGTGATTCGACAGACGATTCCCACACAATCTGAAGTTTTAATGAAAGTATGTGGTAAAATTAAGCCAGGATAAGTGTTGGGAATTATAATGAGACTGGCGTCAATAAACAGCAGCGTGCAAGAGGCGTGAACCATGCATGTGGTACATCTAGAAGACGATAGCCCGCTGAGCGAAGTGCTCAAGATTGCCCTGACGGCGACTGAGCCCCGGATCAACCTTAAGCAGTTTACCAACAGTGATGCGGCAATGGCCTATATTGAAGAGCACCTCGAAGAGATCGATCTTTACGTGCTTGATATTCGTGTACCGGGGCAACTGAACGGCCTCGAGGTCGCCCAGCAGGTCCGTGAACGCGGTGGAAGTGGCGCTATCGTGCTAACTTCTGCGTATACCAAGCCTGATCAGTCTTTCTTGAACGACTCCAAAGTCGAATGGATGCCCAAGCCCTGGCACATCCTGGATGTGCCTTCAAAGCTCTTCTCGCTTGTGAAGTGACGGGGCCGCTAACTCGTTATTGTAGTTCGGACAGTTGGCTTGCAGGGTTGCATTCAGTGGAATTAGATTGGCAAGAAGCCCGTCAAGGGACAGACGGGCGTTCGCAGACATACTTCGGTAGCGCTTGCAGACCACCTTGGCCCTCTATCAGCCGCCAAAAATCGCCTGGTTCTCGTTTATAGCGTTATTGTCTTGGGGTGAAAGTGGCGCCAGTTCGATGGTGCTCTGGGGAATCGGGGTTTGTGTTTCGGGGGTATCAGTGCTGGCAGGGGGAGGCGTGGCAGTGTTCGGCCGGCCCTCAAAATGCGCCGGCGTCACCACCAGATCCTCAAACGCCACAGTGATGGCGTTGTCTTCAGCCCCACCGGCCAGCAGGCCAATAGCACCCGCCGTGCTGATGTCGCCATTGTTATGGTCTCCCACGAACTCACCGTTGACGTACAACGCGAGATAGTCCTCCACACAGCGAACGCTGATCTCATTTGACTCGCGGCCAGTGTTGATGGCATCAGTCTCCTGCCAGTTTTCCAAGAAGTCCAGGTTGCGTCCTGTCGCGCGTGCCAGGGCCCAGAAGCCATCACCGCTGATCAGGAATGCATAGCCCTGGCCGGAGGTGTCCACACGGCACATGACGCCGTACCAGTTGTCTTCACCGCCGCTGCGGGGTGTTGCCGTTACGTCGATCCGGAGGTTTTTCAGTTCCAGAGCTGGGTCCTGGCTGACGCCGAATAAGTAGCGATTGCCGTCTTCGTTGGTTGAATTAACCAGATAGGTGCTATCCACAGTCGAGAGGCTGGAGCCATCACCAAACGTACCGACCTCAAAATCCTCGAAAGCGATGCTGATGGCCTCCTCCGGGGAGAACACAATATCATCCGCGTGTTCCGGTTCTTCGCTCCCACACGCTGCCAGCACAAATACTCCCAACAGGAGTAGCGGGAGCCATTTCCATGTACCCAAGTTGCTCATTACGATCCCTCTATAGTCCTTATATCGAGCGTGGTTTGCCGACTGTATTGCGCAAGACTCCCAGCCGTTCAATCTCAAGCTCTACAACATCGCCGGGTTGCAGCCAGCGCCCCAACGCGCTTTGCTCACCACCAAGTTCCAATAAGCAGCCGGAGCCAACGGTGCCACTGCCGAAAACATCTCCCGGCAACAGCATCACGTCTGCTGAGGCGCGCTCTATCATCTGAGCGAACGTGAAGGTTATATCTTTCGTGTTGCCGCGTGATAGTTCCTGTCCGTTAATCCGGGCTACCATTGCCAGATCGTAGCGGGTCTCAGCTCCGGTGCCAATGCGTCTGTCTTCGATCTCAGCGGGTGTTATAAGCTGCGGCCCCAGTGATGTCCCAAAGTCTTTGCCCTTAGCCGGCCCCAGGCCAACACGCATCTCGTGGCGTTGAACATCGCGTGCGCTCCAATCATTCATGATTGTATAGCCGGCGATATAGTCCATCGCTTCGGCCGCCGGGATGTTAATGCCCGCTTTGCCGATGACAAAGGCGATCTCCAGCTCGTAATCCAACTGTTGCGTGTATGCGGGCTGCGGCACAATGTCCTCATGGTGATAGATTGCCTGGTGATTAGAGAAGTAGAAGACGGGGATTTCGTACCATTCAGCGATCATTGGCAGGCCGCGATTAGCGCGCGCGGTTGCGACGTGCTGCTCAAAGGCGTAGAAGTCTCGCAATGACGTAATCGTCTCAGGGAGCGGCTGGGGCATCAGGCACTTTCTTTCCTGGGGTGCAATATATCATAATACAAAACAGAGCGCGGAAGACTCCTCCACGCTCTGGAAAACGGCTACATGATTACATAAGCGTGGCTACAGCGTGCCGCGTAGTTCCTGTTCACGCTCGATACTCTCAAACAACGCCTTGAAATTTCCCAGGCCAAACCCACGGCTACCCCGCCGCTGGATAATCTCGAAGAAGAGAGTCGGCCGATCACTGACAGGCCGCGAGAAGATCTGCAATAGGTAGCCTTCATCGTCCGCATCCAGCAGGATGCCCAGCTTACGAATCGCTTCGAGGTCTTCCTTAATATTGACATTCTTCTCTTGTAGACGTTCGACAATAACCTCATCGTAATAGGTGTCCGGCGGTGGTGTCAGAAACTCAATACCACGCGACCGCAGCTCGGTCACGGTGTGGATGATGTCATCGGTCAACATGGCGATATGTTGAACCCCTGGCCCATGATAGAAATCGAGGTATTCCTCGATTTGCGACTTCTTCTTCCCCTCGGCTGGCTCATTGATGGGGAACTTGATGCGGCCATTGCCGTTTTCCATCACCTTCGACATCAAGGCCGAATACTCGGTGCTGATGGCTTCATCGTCAAAATGAATTAACTGCCGAAAGCCCATGACCTGGTGGTAGAAGTTGACCCAATAGTTCATCTTGCCGAGTTCAACATTGCCGACGATGTGATCCACAGCGGCCAATCCGACGGAGTTCTGGGCTTCCTTGGCGCCTTCGATGGGCCTGTACCCCGGCATGAACGTACCGCTATAGTCGCTGCGCTCAACGAATTCGTGAATCGTATCACCGTATGCCTGGATGGCGCTTACGCGAACCACACCGTTTTCATCGCGGAATTCTATCGGGGAATGCACCCCAATTGCTCCGCGTCCTGTGGTGACATCATACGCTTCCTGCGCGTCGGGTACTTCCATAGCAATGGAGCGGACACCATCGCCGTGAACCATGAGATGCGCACTGATCTCTGAGCTGGGATGATACGGGGCCGTCAGGACCAGGCGGATCTTACCCTGCTGCATGACGTATGAAGCGGCTTTGCGATTGCCCGTTTCCAGCCCCGCATAGGCGACGGGCGTGAAGCCGAGGGCATGCTGGTAGAAATAGGCCGCCTGTTTGGCATTGCCTACCCACAGCGTAACATGATCAAAAGCCTTGAGCTTCAGGAAATCTGCTTCTTCAGTGATTGGTCTTGTATCGGTCTGCTGGGTTGCCACAGTCTGCTACTCCTTGGCTACTATGATGACATGAAAACGCGGCTCAGGTGCGTTTTACCTCGGCGTCTTCATCGTCCTGATTACCAATACTGCCGCGCAATGTGCGCAAGCGATTGATGACCCAGTTTTGATTAATGCCGGCGGCAAAAGCGAGCAACCATACCAGCGGGCTCGGATCTGTGAGGTCAGTGTCAAATGTCGTAGCGACGCTCGCTGCCCAGATCAAGAAAGCCATGAAGCCCATCAACATGCCTACTAAGGGGGCTAACATGTACCACGGTACGTGGATAGGATCAAAGTCGCGCTGGATTGAAGTATGCTTATTGAGGGTGGTGTAGGCGAAGAACAAGCCACCCGCAGCACCGAAGATGGACGGTAGATAGGCGGCGCCGACAAAGGGCATTTCCAGTATCTCCTCGGCGAAATCGTTGACAAAACCACTCAGTAGGCCCAGGATTACGAGTACGATGCCCCAGACGGTGATGTACCAGACGATTTGGGGACGCCAGCGGTTGATGTCTTCCTGAATACGGCGATCGCGTTTGAGATCGGCCCGGACCCTCAGTGCAATGGCGCGGGCATCGTCATAGTTCTGGCGTGATTGCAGCAACAGGTCGCTGGCGCGCAGGAGTTCCTTCTGGTAAATATCTGCCCGGCTATGGTCAACGATAGCCCGTTCGGCGACTGCCTCCTGAAGTTCCTCGATCATCTCCCACACATCGTTGAGCCGCTTATTGTCGACGAACTGGCCCAGTAGGTCTGGATCGGCGGGTTGGGTCGGCAAGAACAACTCTGCGGCTGGTTGGCGTGGTTTTGGCTCACCGAAAGGGCTCTTCAGGGTGCCATCTGCCTCCACGAATTCGCCAAGTCCATAGATTCCACCGGTACCGTCGCCGTGGGTTCCCCTGAAGTCGGTAAGGATCGCACTTTCGCGTGTCTCCGGCGTGCGTGGAATCACGTGGCGGTCGACTTCTAGCTTGGCCTGGGGCGATAGCCCACGTAACGCTTTGATCGGCGGGCGGTCGATGTCTTCGACCAGAGGGATAGCTTCCATGCGTTCAGTGTCTCCGCGCATGGCGCCGACACCTTCGGGGGGCAATGGCTCGTCAATTGGTGGCGTTACATCAAGCTGTTCATCGGGCAGACGCCCCGGTACCTCCGAAGACGATGTGGCTGTCTCAGGGTTCTCAGGGATAAGCCGCTGTACTGGCTGTGGCAAGGCGCGTTGCTGCCCACGCAGGTCTACTCGGGATATCTGCTCGTCTTCCCCGATCGGCAATGCCTCGCCACTCTGTTCCAACGTTTCAGGCGGTTCGGCGGAGGCTTGCACCTTGGTAAAGGAATCCTCGTAAGCTGGTTCGAATGCAGGCGGTTTCTGGGTGGGAGACTGGGGAAGCGGCTCGGCAATATAGGTTTCATCTGGTGGATGATCGGGGCTGCCGGCAAAATCATCGAATTCTGGCAAGTCGAAAAGATCGGCCTCGGCCTCGTCATCGACCGTGATGGGTTCGTCCGGTTGAGTGGTGTGTAGTTCGTAGGGTGGCTCCTCATCCGGCTCTTCTAGATCATCAAACAGTGATTCGACTGCTGGCTCATAGGGTGGGGCGGATTCGGGCCGGTCTATCTCAGCCCCCGGGCCGGTGGTAAGGCCAAAGGACTCTGGGTTAGCGGCTTCGTATGTTACCGGTTCTTCCGGGAAGAGGGATTCAACGGTTGGCGTATAGGGCTCGAAATCATCTTCCGGTGGATGTTCTGGGCCGCTAACCGCATCGAATGCAACATCCTCCGGCGGGGCGTCTGTTGCCGGCGCAAAACCGACGTCTTCAGGTGGTTGCGGGACCTGCATATCATCAGATGACAGACCGTCAAATGCTGCGCTTTCAGTTCTGGGTTCCAGGTCCGGGGCAGCCGGTGGTACCTGATTGAGCTCAGTCGTGTAGGAGTCGAGCACGGTACCAGAGGCTTTGATATCCCCGGCGGTCTCTGCGGACGGGTCGAACGCGGACAACACATCCGTATCACCTTCATCAGAAGTGGCGGGCGGTTCATCCTCAGTCGGCAGTAGCTCGAACTCATAGCTATCCAGGTCTGGAAGCGGGAGTTCATCATCGCTGGCTGGGCCGGAACTACTCGATTCTAGTGGGTCAGGGAACTCGGGGGTGTGCGGTTGCATCATACCGATTGAGGGGGGGCCGGCTGCCAGAAAATCGTCCACCTCATCGCTTGAGAAGGCTTCTGAGACAGGCGCCGTAGATGGCGCAAAGACCGGTTGCTCCGACTCGTCGTATACGAGGTCGTGCTCTGGTTCTACTTCAGGGAATTCGGGGGTATGGGGTTGCAGCATGCCAAGCGCCGGCGGCCCAGCAGCAAGGATCTCCTCGGCTTCTTCATCTGTGAGGCTGATATCACCTGCCTCATCAGCAGAGGGGGGGTGCTCATGAAAGTCATCCGTGGGCTGCTCCTGACCCCGGAGGATTTTCCAGCCACGGCCACGCAAAGAGGCTCGTTTGAAATCGTCGTCTGTCATTGTGAGCTCGCTCCCCGCTCAATGATTTCTTGTGTAAGCTGACGATAGGCCAGGGAGGCCGGATGTTGAGGAGCGTAATCGAGCACCGATCTCTCGATAACCGGTGCTTCGGCAACCACATCAGCCATCGGTATGATGGTATTGAGGAGTTGGTTGCCGAATACGCTCCGCAGTTCCGCGACAACCTCACGGGCGTGTGGCGAGGTATCCATGAACATTGTGGCAAAGACACCCAGGAGCTGCAGATTCGGGTTCAACACCCGTTGGATCCGTTCGTAAGTGTCGATCACTGCGCGCACCCCACGCATCGCCAGATACTGGCATTGTACCGGTATCAGTAATTCATCGGCTGCGACCAGCCCGTTTGCTGTCAGGATACCCAATGTTGGCGGCGTGTCAATAACGATGTAATCGAAAGGGGTGCGATTGCGTTCTAATCCGCGCCGCAGCCGGAGGGCCTGGTCACCTTTGCTAGCGAGTTGGATCTCGGCACTTGCCAGGTCAATACTAGCCGGAACCAGTACCAGATTCTGATTGATCAGGCGCATCAAACGGGCTAGAGGTGCATTTTCATACATTAGCAGCGAGTATACGCTGCGCCGAATGCTAAATGAGTCCACACCAACCGCTGCCGTCAGGCCGCCCTGGGGATCTAAATCAATCAAGAGGACTCGATAGCCCTTTTCTGTCAGGGCACGACCTATGTTTACTACTGAGGTGGATTTGCCGATGCCACCTTTCTGGTTTGCGATGACCAGCGTGCGCGTCACTCATACCTCCTGGCCGATGTGGGGTATTTCGCGGAAGATCCTAACGTTCCCCAAACTTACCGTAGCATTATAGCATCGTGTTGCCAGAACGAAAAACTGTTGACCGCCCGATTCCCGTGCGCTATACTTATGAACCTAAACGCCCCGGGCGTTTTTGTTTTGTTCGGAGCATTCTTGCCAATCAGTAGTAACTAGTAGAGGACTCAACTGCTCATGCCAAAGCGTACATGGCAACCTAAGATTCGCCGTCGTGCTCGCAAGCATGGCTTCCGTAAACGGATGACCACACGGGGGGGGCGCAAAGTTCTTAAGGCCCGCCGTAGCAAAGGCCGGCACACACTGACGGTACAGCGTAACCATGTGAAGAAGGTCAACTGGAAGGCCTAAAGCTTGCAGCCACATCTGCGGCTGCGCCTGCAGCGTGACTTTGCGCGCCTTCGTCAACACGGGCAGACGGTGAAACATCGTCTGTTCATTTTGAGTTATGGTCAGAACGGGCAACCGCATAATCGCTACGGTTTCATTGTTAGTCGCCGGCTTGGTAAAGCCGTTACCCGCAATCGCATCCGTCGCCGTCTGCGCGAGGCTGTCCGTGTTTTTGACGAAGCGATCATATCCTCCCAACACAATCAGGGGCATGATATTGTTTTGATTGCGCGCCAGGTGATTCTTCAGGCCACGTTCCATGAGATCCGGCAAGCACTGGAAACAACGCTCCGGCGTGCTGGACTCTTGACCACGCAGTGATTGAGAAACCCGATTATGAAAGCGATTGCGTTAGCTCTAATCCGTTTTTACCAGCGTGTGATTTCGCCTGTCATGCCCTCAGCCTGCCGCTATGATCCCAGTTGCTCACACTATACATTTGAGGCAATTCAGCGGTTTGGCGTCATTCGCGGTACCTGGCTGGGCATTCATCGGATCGCGCGTTGTCATGGGCTCAGCCCCGGCGGCTACGACCCGGTACCCAAGAAGAAAACGGGTCGCAAGAGGGCGCTGAGTTGACCTGTCTCGATTGTGTATTTAGAGCAGTTTTGTGAGGATGCAGCTTGAACGTATTTCATCTCTCAAAGAATTTGCCTCGCGCTTGGCATGCCATGGCCCTGGTTGTATTGGCGCTGGTTCTGGTGGCCTGCGGTGGTGGTGAGGAAAACTGGCCTGGCGTGACAACGACGAGTGACAATGACCGGCTCTATATCTCCTACAAAGAACAGATTGTCAGCCTCGATGCAGAGAAGGAACGTCTCTGGACGTATGACGGAGATGACAAATTCTTCGCGCCGGTCGTGATTCGTGATGGTCGCCTCTATGTCGGTGATTATGAAGGGCGTATCCATGCGATTGACCAGGAGAGTGGCGACCGCATCTGGTTATACGAGCCAGAGCGTGACTCGTTTATGGGCTTCGAGTTCGGTGCGGTCGATCGCGTGCTTGGCTCTGTGGCGCTGAATGATGAACGACTATTTTTTGGCGATGAGCATGGAGTTTCGGCCCTGTATATCGCGGACTTGGAAGATGGTGCAACCCCGGAATTGGATTGGTCCTTCGAGACGGGGCACAGCGTCTGGGCCCAGCCACTCTACCTCGATCAGGAATCCGAGATATGCCCTGATCTGGATATTGCCCCGACTCTATTCGTTGCTTCCCTTGACCAGAAAGTCTATGCCCTCGACCCAGAAGAGGGAACAGAGCGCTGGTCCACCGATATGGGCGGCGGCTTGCCCGGCGGCCTGACGCTGGATTGTGAGCGTTCGCGCCTCTATGTTGGTACGCTGAATGGGGAAGTGATCGCGCTTGACCTTGATGGTGAGATCGTTGATCGTTATGAAACTGAGAGTTGGGTCTGGGGTAAGCCGGTATTGTTCAATGACTCTATGTTATACTTCGCGGACCTTGAAGGCTGGTTGTACGAAGTAGAGCTTGTCGATGAAGGGTTTGGAGAGGTCAATAAGCGCCGGCTTTCTGAGGAGTCACTTCGGGCCTCACCATTAATTGTCGAGGATGCGGCGGGGGACCCTGTTCTGGTCATTGGTGACAAAGAGGGCGAGGTTTATGCCCTGGACCTTAATGAGCCCAACTGGATTTCTGACCGTGATGTCAAGGTTCGCTGGCGGAAGAATATTGATAACAAGGCGCTGACCGATCTGGTCTGGCTCGATGGTGAAGAAGGGCAATTGGTCATCATTGGTGGCGAGGAAGAAGACCGCTTGGTGGTTGCCCTGCGCCTTGAAGATGGTGGCGACCGTGCATGGTCCTACAAATATGGTGATTAACTCAATTGGAGTGATGGCATGGGGATTATCATCGATGTACTTTCAACTATCCTGCTAGTTCTGTATGGTGTATTGGGGCAGAACGTCTTCCTGGCGATCGTGGCTTTTACCGTCATTATTCGCCTGGCCATTCTTCCTCTCACCCTCAAACAGCAGCGGTCGATGAAAAAAATGCAGGAATTGGCGCCCAAGCTACGCCAACTCCAGCAGAAATACAAGGATGATCGTGAACGGCTTGCCCAGGAACAAATGAAGATGTACCGGGAGAACGGGGTCAATCCTTTTGCGGGGTGTCTTCCCCTGTTGATCCAATTACCGATCCTCTTTGGCCTTTGGCGAGCGATTATCGCCACGCTGGCATCTAGCCCCGAACAACTGCTCGAATTACAGGACCGGCTTCTCATCTCGGGGTTGGATCATCTAGTGCCGATGAATAACACGTTCTTATGGCTCAACCTCGCACTGCCGGATCCCTACTTCGTTCTGCCGGTTTTTGTGGTAATTACGACCTATATCCAGCAGAAAATGCTGATGCCGCTCCCGGAGAAAAAGGACCAGCGCAAATCTAATGAGCCCCCGGATCCGGCCGAGCAGGCGCAGCAGATGACGCGTTCGATGACGACGATTATGCCATTGGTCCTCGGCTTCGTCGCGCTTTCCTATTCTTCGGGACTTGCGATATACTTTATCACTTCTAACGTCATTGGTATTATTCAGTATTCGGCAATGGGTAAGGCAGACATTCGCCGTCTATTTGGTCAGGAATCAGCTAAGACAAAGGAAGAACGGGCAAAGGCCAAGTCCGCTACGACGACTGAGGATGCGGCAACGGGTGATGATGATGAAGAGATCCCGCAGACAGAGCGGCGTGAAGCCGGAATGGTGGCCGCTACAGAAGCGGCTGTGGCAGGCCCGTCCCGCCAGCTAAAACCTGGCATTAGCATTACAACTTTGAAACCAAATCCGCCGTCGAATGAGCGGCGTTCATCGGGAACAAGCGGTGCAAGTGCCAGCAAGAAGCCTGCCAAGAAGAGCAGTTCTTCTGGTTCAAGACCGAGGAAGTCGAAAAAGAGTAAGAGCCGTTCCCGACGATAAAGGAGCGAGATAATGAGCGACCCACGGTCAGTGGAAAGCACCGGCCCTGACATCGAAGAGGCCATTGAAACAGGGTTAAAAACGCTGGATGTTGCCCGCGAAAATGTGATCGTTGAGATCCTGGATGAACCCAGTCGCGGTTTGTTGGGTATCGGGGCGCGGATGGCGCGTGTTCGTCTAACAACGGCGGTTCCACCGCGCAGTGAACGTGAGGAGTTCGTGCCGTCGGCTGAAGTAGAGGTGGAAACCAATGAACCAGCCGCCCACCAGCCGCCACCACAGCAGGACGATGACGCTTCATTGACCACCAAGCAGGCGCAGGCACTTCGTGAGCTGGTAACGGAAGAAGAAGATGCAGAAATCACCGCAGATATACGTCTGGGTGCTGCAACGTTGCGTGAGCTGCTGCAGAAGATGAACGTCGACGCTGACGTGAATATCGAGCGTGTTGAGGATGACCCATCAGAGGAAGCCACCCCCTGGATTTTGCATGTCCGGGGCGATGAATTGGGCTTGCTCATTGGGCACCGTGGCAAGACGCTGGCGGCACTTCAATACATTACACGCTTGATTGCCAGCCGTGAGATGCAGGAACGTACCGACTTCGTGGTTGATGTGGAAAACTACAAAGCGCGACGCGAAGTATTGCTGAAACGTTTGGCGCAGCGCCTGGCCAGTGACGCTGTGCGGCGACGACGTACCATTGAAATGGAGCCGATGCCTCCCTATGAGCGCCGGATTATCCATATGGCATTGCGGGATCACGATGAAGTGAGCACAGAGAGCATTGGGGACGGGGAGCGTCGGCGCGTGACAATCATCCCGAAGCGTTGATAATCGGCAACCTTAACACGTACTTGGCCCCTCTTGATATCGCGCTTACATTGTTTTTAAGCGCGATTTCTGGTACAATAGAACAGATGTTATGTGCAAAAAAGAGCGGTACGCGCGCCCTTATTGATAGTTGCATTTCCCTTTTTGACACTTGAATATTGGTCGCTGCTCGTGTGCATCTCACATGGGGTGGTGATGGTTTGTGTGGTGACATCGGATCACAATTGTAGGAGGTAACTGCGTGGCCGAGACACGGCGTGAATACACTGAGAAAGACATCGTCCATCTAGAAGGCGTTGCGCACGTGCGCCGGCGTCCCGGTATGTATGTCGGCGGTACCGACCTAAAAGCCCTCCATCACCTGGTATACGAAGTTGTCGACAATTCCGTTGATGAGGCACTGGCCGAGCGCGCCAGTTTGATCGAGGTGATCCTCCATGAAGATGGCGCGGTGACGGTCAACGATGATGGGGCTGGTATTCCTGTTGGTGCCCACCAGTCAGGTATTTCCACGCTGGAGCTTGTCATGACCAAGATCGGCGCGGGTGGTAAGTTCGACAGCAAAGCCTATTCTGTCTCAGGTGGTTTGCATGGTGTTGGCGTCTCAGCGGTAAACGCACTCTCTAGCTGGCTAGTAGCTCAGGTGCGGCGCAATGACCAGCTCTGGGAGCAGCGCTATGAACGCGGTGTGGCGGTCAGCGAGGTTGAGGCGATCCGTGAGCTCGAACCAGGTGAGATGACGGGTACCGCGATCACGTTTATGCCGGATGCGGAGATTTTCCCCGATATCCTTTTTGACTACCAGACGCTTGTCCAGCGTTGTCGGGAGATAGCCTTTCTGGTTAGTGGGCTGACTCTGACCGTTCGCGATGAGCGGGTGCATCCTTTCCCTGAGGAGGTCACCTTCTATTTCGAGGGCGGCTTGCGGTCCTTCGTGCGCTATATCAATCGTAATCGGCGTATTTTGCATGATATTGTCTACGCCGAGCGGGAATTGACCTTTAATGAGGATGATCCAGCGAAAGCCTATGTCGTTGGGGTGGAGGTGGCTTTCCAATACACAGACGCCTCAACAACGACTGAAATCGCTTTTGCCAACACGATTAACACGCCGGATGGTGGTAGCCATCTTACCGGTGCGCGCTCAGCCATTACCCGCACTATCAACAACTACGCACGCAAGGCAGGCTTGCTCAAAGATCGAGATGCCAATTTCTCCAGCAGCGATACCCTCGAAGGCCTGACGGCTATCGTCAGCATCAAACATCCCGATCCCCAATTCGAAAGCCAGACCAAAGTCAAGCTGATGAACCCGGAGGTGCAGGGTGCAGTTTCGTCGGTTCTGGGAGAGGTCTTCGGTGAGTTTCTGGAGATGAACACACGTGAGGCCCGGCGTATTGTGGACAAGTGCATGTTGTCCAAACGCGCTCGTGATGCCGCCTCAAAAGCGCGTGATCTCGTCCGCAACAGCCGTGGTAACCTGCTGGAGAACACGACTCTGCCTGGTAAACTGGCCGATTGTTCGTCCAGTAATCCTGCGGAAACGGAGCTTTACATTGTCGAGGGCGATTCGGCAGGTGGCTCGGCCAAACAGGGGCGCGACCGGCATTTTCAGGCCATTCTGCCGCTGCGCGGTAAGATCCTCAACACTGAACGAGCGCGGCTTGATAAGATCCTCGACAACAACGAGGTGCGCTCATTGATCGCCGCTCTGGGCGTTGGCGTTGGCGAAGACTTTGATATGGCCAAACTCCGCTATCACACCATTATCATTATGACGGATGCGGATGTCGACGGGGCCCATATCTCGACCCTGCTGCTGACGTTTTTCTTCCGTTATATGACGCCATTGATCCAGAATGGGCATCTGTATATGGCCCAGCCGCCGCTGTATCGTATCGAGCACAAGAAGAATATTCGTTACGTCTACAACGAGGCGCAGCGTGATCAGGTGCTCTTTGATCTAAAGGGTGAGAAGGTGACGCTTCAGCGCTATAAAGGTCTGGGCGAAATGAACCCCGAGCAACTCTGGGAGACCACCATGAATCCCGAGAATCGTCGTCTGCTTCAGGTTACGATTGAAGACTTAGCGACAGCTGATCATACCTTTGACATGCTCATGGGTGCCAGTGTTCCGCCGAGAAAACGCTTCATCCAGACACATGCCAAGCGGGTTCGCAACCTGGATATCTAGGCGACCAGCACCCAATTCAAGAGCTGTTCTTCTGGCACCCACAGCGCCGCATACTTATAGACAAGGTGAGCGGCGCTGGCCAGTTGTGAAGGAGCGAATTTGTCTTTATCCCGAGTCGTGATTAGACTTGAGGCAAATCCAATCCATACGTGCAACTGAGCGAATCATGACCCTACAACACGAGCTAACAACACTTCCCCCCAGTGCAGTGACGATTCTGCGCTTCATGACCCAGCTTTCGGGCGATGCGGCTGATGCCCCTGAGATCCAGCAGGGGACCGGCCTCTCCCACGCAGGTTTCAACAAAGCGCTTAAGCGCCTGGTAACGCGCAATTTTCTGTCAATGGATGAGGCGCGTTTCTATCATGTGACGAGCAAAGGCAGACAAGCAATCGAGCTGTTGCAGGAGCTCGATGCCCAGGGCCCGAAGCAAGAGGACCAGGGGCTGAAGGGTGTGCCCTATGACCTGTGCGTGGTCATTCCCGAGAAATTGAGCCAGGGCCAATCGGCTACGTTCCAGATCGGTCTCCATCCCACCACTGGTGAGCAGGTTGAGCATCCGACTGATGTGTACCTGCGCATCCGCACTACCAATGCCGACGTGTCCCCTGACGAAGCTATTCTGAGCCTTGGCCCGAACCAGAAGATGGCCAGTACCGAGCTCGAAGTTGCGCCAGAAACTGACCAATCTCAGGTGCGCATTCGCGTCGAAGCGCTGCAGTTGTTCGAAATGGACGAACCCGCCAACGCCGGTGGGATGTATTTCGATGTGTCCATTGGCGCCGATACCGGTCATGTACGCTCAATCCATGCACCGGTCGCGTTTGTCTAGGGTTGGGTTGGCGGCTATCCGGCTTGATTGAAGTTAAAAATGTGGGCAGTCCAGGGCTGGAGGTCAATATACAGACCATCTCCGGCCATTTGCCGGCCATTGCGCTCATAAACACTGTCATCCAGTATGTCGGTAAGGGCCCAGATCTGGCCGTCAAGATCCAGATTCGGCAATGAAACATAGGCTTGGGATCGATGGCTGGAGAAATTCACCACCACCAGGCGTCGTTCGTGCTCTTGTCGCCAGCTATAGGCGACGAGGTTGTGGTGGGTAGGGTTCTCTGGCCAGGCCGGCGTCGTATGGCGCAATTCCCAGGTTCCCTGCCGGTAGACCGGGCTGGTGGCTTCCGTGAGCAGGCGCCGGTAGAAGGAATCTAGAGTGCTGTCCTTATCTTCATCGGGGAAGCGACCAAGCTGCACCGGCAGCCTGATATGGCGTCCTTCAAACTGGCCATCGTGCCATAGCTTGCCTCCCGGCAAGGTGGCAATCAGCACTGCCCCCATGCGCGATCGCGGCAGACCCAGCGCGGACAGCGCCCGTGGCTCGTCATGATTTTCGATAAATCGCATGAGCTGGTTCTGATAAGACAGGTCGGCGACCAGGTGGAATTCCACGCTTGGTGCATCCTGATGGACAAGCCGGTCATACAGCCGCTTATCATAGCAATAGTCAAAGCCCTGCTGTTGTAGCTCGTATTCCATGTCCCAGTAGACTTCGGCCATGAACAGGAAGTCAGGATGTGCCTCGCGAACAGCGGGGATGATGATTTCCCAGTACTCGGTGGAAGGCGGCGCGCCAACCTGAGTTTGCTCCCAGGTATGCATGAAGATGCGGTTGACCAGCAACATCGCCATGTCGCAGCGCACGCCGTCGCATTGCGATGCGATCGATTTCAGCGTGTCTATTGAGAGATCGCGGTAGGCCTGGCTAAAAGCGTTGACCTGGGCGGTGTCAGTCCAGGCCGGAAAATATGGATCGCGCCCGTGGGCCAAGATGTGACCATTGGCCTGAAAGTAGCTTTCTGGATTAGCCGCCACGTGTTCTGGATGCCCTGGTACCAGGGCATCCGGATGCTCGATTGTCCATGGATGATCGATCGCGACATGGTTGGGAACAAAGTCGAGGATTAGGCGCAACCCCAGGCTGGTGATCTGCTTGCGGAATTTTGCCAGGCCTTCGGTACCGCCTAGGCGCTCATCGACCTCGTAGCGACGCACGCTGTACGGCGAACCGATGACATCCTCCGGTGAGTGATCGGGTAGGGCGTGCGCGTAGTCCTTTTTCAGTCCCGGGTGCTCCAGTGCAACCTGGCGTCCCGCCGGGCTACGCTCCCAGACGCCCATTAACCAGACCGCATCCATGCTTGCTAGATGCGCGACCGCTTCGGCGGGGACATTTGCCAGGGTTATGGTACGCCCATAAGCAGTGCTTAGTGCATGTAACCAGGCCCAGGTGTTGATCTCATAAACGTGAAATTGAGGCGAGCGCGAGGTCATGACAGCTCCTTGGTCGGTGCAGGTGACCAGTCAGCATCAATAAAAAAACCCCACAACTACCATAGTGGGGCGGGCTTTTTGCCGAGGGTCAGACTTGAACTGACGACCCTTGCATTTTCAGTGCAATGCTCTACCAACTGAGCTACCTCGGCGTTCATGACCAGCAGTATAGCTTACAAAAAAATATCTGTCTAGATCGAATCAACTGTCCAGTATAGCCTGAAGACGCCCCTCGAGCTCGCTCAGAATAATAGCTGTTGCGCCCCAAACTCGGTAGCCCTGGAGGTTGTAATACGGGGCTTCGATCTTGAAACCGTGTCTATTGATGACCGTGGTTCGCTTGAGGCGGCTATCGAGCAGGTTCTCAAGGGGGGTCTCAATGACCTTCGCGACTTCGGTGGGTTCTGGGATCCACTGTGGCTTGGTGTCGATGAAACCGACAAACGGGTGGACCTCAAAATCGCTGGGAGGAATGTAGATCGAGGTTAGCTCACCCAGGATTTCAACGTCCTCCCCGGGAACACCCAGTTCTTCGTTCGTTTCCCGCAATGCCGTCTGCACATAGGTTTCGCCTGGTTCGCAGCGCCCACCCGGCAGACTGATCTGGCCACTATGGACGCCGGGGTATTCGGGGCGCTGCATCAGAACAAGGGACAACTGCTCGTTGTCTGGAAACATGAGCGCGAGAACCGCTGCCTGCCGGGCCTGGCCGGGCTGCCGGCTGGAACGATGCAGCGCTCGCGGCCTCGGTGCCATCTTAATGTGTGCGGCAATAGGATCGAAGTTGGCAAGGTTTACAGCCTGCTGGATTATAGCGCGGTTCAGGTGTAGTGGCATATCGTCTGGTTACTCCGCGCCTGCGTCATCGGGGGTGTCGCTGGCCAGAGCGCCAGTTGGAATCACCTCGAGCGACAGTTCGGGAAACGTATTCGTTACTGCGCGCCGGTGCCACACGGGTGAACTGGGCTTACGCTGCGTCCGCAGCACGACATCGTAGATTTCTTGATAGGCTGTCATGAAACGATGCCCGATTTCCTGTTGATTCGTCTCAGAGGTTACCACAGCAAATGTGCGGGGTGGTACACAACCGAAAGCAGCCGCAGAGTAGTCTTCCAGGATCTCGGCAATCATCCGCGTCACCGCCAGTATGATCCAGATGCCCGCTTGTTCACCCCAGTTTTGTACATATGTATCCAGCCCGGTCAGTTCCACGACTAGGCGTGCTGTATCGGCGGCATGGTGTCCGAGTCTATAAAATAGTTCCTCAACGTCTGACCCGAGCGGAATATTGTATCTGGCTAGCTCACTG
>JAADYW010000130.1 GCA_010092845.1 Chloroflexota bacterium | reverse complement strand
GTTGTACTGTACGGGACAGAGCTACTGACACCGCAAAACGATCAACAGGAGTAACGGTGGACAGCCCGCGCAAAATCCTAGACGATTTCGGGATCGCCCCCAAAAAAAGCCTGGGGCAGAATTTCCTACATGATCCGAACACACTGGCGCGGATCGTGGATTGCGCCAATCTTGTGCCTGATGCAACCGTGCTGGAGATCGGTGCAGGAACAGGTCTTTTGACGCGGCGGCTCGCCGCGAACGTTGGTCATGTCATCGCGGTTGAGGCTGACGAGCGACTGAAACCCATCCTGGAAGCCAGCCTGGATGGATACACCAATGTCGATATTCACTGGGGTGACTTCCTCAAAGCCGACATCATGGCGCTGGTCGGCGACAAACCCTATAGTGTCGTCGCCAATTTGCCATATTACATCACCAGCGCGATCATCCGTAAGCTGTTGGAGGCACCCAACCCTCCAACACAGTTGATTATCACCGTGCAGAAGGAAGTCGCTGAGAGAATCCTGGCCCAGCCCGGCGAGATGGGTGTCCTTGCGGTGAGTGTTCAATTCTATGGCCATCCCGAGCTCATCAGCCGGCTCAAACCGGCTGTCTTCTGGCCACGGCCCGAAGTGGAATCGGCCGTACTCCGGATCACGGTCTATGACAAACCAGCGGTAGACGTGCCTGATACAGACTTATTCTTCCGGGTAGTGAGGGCTGGCTTCGGCCAAAAACGAAAACAACTCAAGAATGCACTAGCGAAGGGTTTGAATATCAGAAGCACGCAGGCGCAAGCAGTCCTCGAGCAAGCGGATATCCAACCCAGCCGCCGCGCCGAAACGCTGGCACTGGAGGAGTGGGCAGCGCTCTGCATTGCTGTGGCTCAAGCCACCTAAGGTCGTCGTAGGATACTCCCCTGGGCCATCACCAGGACTTGGCCGTGTGTCTGCTCACCAAAAGAGGCGATTTCAACCTCAAATGGCAATGCCCCCCCTTCATCGAGAATCCCGCCTATGTCTACCAGCCGGAAACCGAGAAGAATCCCGTCGGTACTTCGGATAATGACAATCACCCGAATCTGTGTGACAAGCTCCTGGTGATCGTTGATGACCACTCCACAAACCTGATAGGCCAAGTCATACTTCTGCACATCCTCAACTCGCGTTTCCAGCCTAACCTGATGTGATGCCTCACCGTAATCAGGCTGAGGTACGGCCTGGCGCACCTGGGCATAAGGCCCCCATTCGGGGCCAGGAAGCCGTTCGAAAATTGCACGATAGGGGCTGCCTGTTCCTGGCAGAAGGACGAGAAAGGCAGGAATAACCTCGGTAGAGCTGAGAGGATGACCTTGAGGTGAGAGCAAAGAAACATCAATAAAGACATCGGTGAGAGGAATAGCACCGGTGTTTTGGACCCAGCCAAGGCATGTCAGGCTCTGAGCAAGCGTCTCATAACAAACCGGCATATCAAGATCAATTAGGTCTACCGGGTTTTCAGCTAGAGTTTGGGTCGCAGCAACATCCCCCAAGGGTGTGAGGGTATAAGCAGGCCGAAACGGCTCTGTAGGTGAGGCCGTTGGTGGCGGGGTGAATCCCTGAAGTGGTGTACGATTCTGGGTTTTTTCAGCCGGAGTCGGCGTGGCAAGCTGGGCACAGGCGGTAACCAAAACACTCAACCAGCAAAAAAGCCAACGCAAACCCCAACGTGCCATGCGCGAAAAATATCCTCGGCTGCAACTACACTCGCAATTTGTCCGGATCGTTCATGTTTCATTATAGCTAATGTGACCTGAGGCGAAAGCCTGGATTTGCCTATTAAATTGCCAAATGATTGTGCTAAAATAACAGATGCATGCCCAAGCTGGCCAGGCGATCGCGCACCACCTTGGCTGTGGTGTGAGGAAAGTCCGTGCTCCATAGGGTACGGTGCTGGCTAACTGCCAGGCGGGGTGACCCGACGGAAAGTGCCACAGAAAATAAACCGCTCGTTCAGCGAGTAAGGGTGAAAAGGTGTGGTAAGAGCGCACCAGCACCAGTGGTGACATTGGTGGCTTGGTAAACCCCACCGGGAGAAAGACCAAGCAGAGGCCAGGGGCGACCCGTCCCGCAATGAGCCTCGGGTAGGTCGCTAGAGTTGGTGAGTAATCGCCATCCCAGATAGATGATCGCCACCCAGATGGGTACAGAATGCGGCTTATCGGCTGGCTTGGGTGTGATCAGTCCGCGATCTCAGGATCAGCAACCAACCCCGTGAAATCGAGCGGCACAACCTGAAACCAGGTGATACCGGGCTTCAAGTAAAGGCGTTCGTTCAGCGTATCATCCGCCCAAAATGTCAGCATATCCTCGTCGGACCAGCGGTGCCAGAATCCCTCATAGCGCTGGCCATCACGAAACAATGTCACTGGCCCCAAAGACCAGATCTGGAGCTCCAGAGAATAGCTCTTGTGACCCTGCCATTCGTTCTCAACGATCATATAATCAGGCTGATGATGTGTCCAGATGACGACCACGTTCGTGGCCGTGATCTGCTGATCATTCAGCGCATCACGATGCGGCTCGCCATTGACCCATCGCCGATAGATCCCCGCGCCGATATCATAGCGCCAACGTGTCTCCACGCCACCATAATCCAGCGCAATCACGCTGGCAGAGCTGTCAGCGCCGGGCGGTGCGGTTGGCGAGAATACAAGGCCCTCAATCTCAGGTCGCTCGTTTACACCCCGTTCCTCGGCGCGGTTCCATACCTCGGAGGGAACCACGAAGAGGTTGTTAGGCACTTCAATATTCGGGTCGCGATAGAAAAGCGGCGCTCCCGAGTTCTCAAAAGCACGCTGTTGAAATACGCTTTCGCTAATCCGTACTCGGATCGGGCCGCTGGCACCGGAGTAAGCGAAAAGGGTTTGATACATGATCGGGATTTGGAGATCGATCAGGCGCGCACTGCGCACCGAACCAACGTACTCGGGTGTATGGGTATAGAAAACAGCCGTGAAGCGCGTCAGGTTGCCTTCAACATAATGTTCGTACACTAGATCAGCTAGCGAAAGCCCTGCCTGGGGCCGCACAATCGCGGGGGAATTGCTGACCTTGATAGCCAAAGGCCGCCGGGCGAGGGCTGTGGGGTCTTCAAGCGCCTGTCCGGTCAGCGGGTTGGTATCAGATGGAAAATCCACCGGGCCAATCGTATCCGGCAAAGGCGTGGCAGTCGGGCCATTCGGTGTAGGTGATGCAACGCCAGATTGCGACTGCGCAAATCCGGATATCATTAGCAGGGCCGAGCTCAGCGTCGTGACTACAACAAACGCCAGGGCCAGAGAATAGGGACGAATATGCTGTAATGTCATCGCCGCCATGCCTCCCAGAGTCATCCGCACATCATTATAGCCAATTTCGGAAGCTCACAATCATCTGACTGTCAGACGCTTACCCAGCGCGCGGCCAATAAAACTCCATCAGAACGGTGCTCATCACAGGAATAGCAGTTGGAGACCCAAGATGAGCAACAGCCCTAGCACTCCCTGCCTGAACCGCACCGCGCTGATATGGCGCTCAAGATAGAAGCCCCCTAACAGCCCCAGCGCTATGGCTGGCAAGACGACCAGAAAATAGCCCCAGACTTCAGGGGTGAAGTTCTGGTTGACGCCATGAGAAACAATAATTGCAATGCTATTCACCAGGAAAAAGCCTTGCAAGTTACCCTTGAAGGTTCCAGGCTCCCAGCGGCGACAGGCCCCATAGATTACCACTGGCGGTCCGGCCGTATTGTAGGCACCGCCCAATACGCCCGCAAAAAATCCGAAGCCATAAGCCCAGCGGGGCATTTCAACGGCGGGCAGATGGAACTCTAGGAGTGCATAGAGTGCATATCCCGTGACCACGATTCCTAGTGCCATCACGACGAGGTCTTCGTCTAGGTGGCTCAGCCCGATGACACCCAGCGGGACGCCAAAGATCGAGGCCAGTACCAACCGCCAGACTGGCGCGATTGTGAGATGAGCCCGGTAGCGAAACAATAGAACAGACTCGGCCGTCACGGCAACCAATGCAACCAGTGGCGCGGCAACCTGAATACCAAGCAGCGGCACCAGAAGGGGCATCGAGACCAGCGCCAGGCCGAAGCCAGCCAGTGTTTGGGTAAATATAGCTAGAAAGACAATGATGAAGACCAGCATCTTGAGATGGCAACCAGTTGAAAAAGCACCAGCAATCGGCAATACTAAACGCGCATCATTGTGACAGTTTCTTGCCCAATAATCCACTACTTAGGACGGCAAGCTATGGCAAAGCTTCTGGTTGCAACGCAGAACCGTGGCAAAGTGCAAGAGTACCGCGAGATGTTGGCTCCCCTGGGCGGCATTGAGTGGCTATCGCTATGGGATGTTGGCCTCGGTGAAATGGAAGTTGAGGAAACAGGTAACACGTTCACCGCGAATGCTACCCTGAAAGCCGCTCAATACGGGCAACGAGCCGGCCTCCTGACGCTTGCTGACGACTCAGGGCTTGTGGTTGATGCCCTGGGGGGTGCACCCGGCGTCTATTCAGCCCGTTACGGCGCACCCGAAGTGACAACTGAGGCCGGGCGCTATCAGCTCCTCCTGAAGAACCTCGACGGTATCCCCCACCACCAGCGGACCGCGCGCTTCGAATGTGTGGTAGCAATTGCACCTGTCAATGACGCCATCGCCCACGCGCGGGGGACGGTGGAAGGCCACATCGCCCTGAGTCCACGGGGGAGCAATGGATTCGGCTATGATCCAGTCTTCCTGATGCCCGATGGCCGGACGATGGCCGAGCTCTCCCCGGAGGAGAAGCACCGGATCAGCCACCGCGGGCGCGCCCTTCAGGCAGCGCTGCCCATTCTCTACCGTCTGCTAGCGCAGTGACCTGCTCGCCACTACACCTGGCGATAGACCGTCTGGCCACGCTTGATGACCTGCTGGACCAGATTAGCCCCAAAGCGATAGCCCAGATAGCGGTAGTCGTCCACCTGCCAGATAACGACGTCACCCAGTGCGCCAGGCATCAGGGTACCGATCTCGCCGCCGCGCCCCACGGCAAAGCCGGCGTTCACCGTTGCCGCTGCCAGAGATTGCCCCTGGGTAAGTTTCAGATAACGTGTGGCTAGCGCAAAAACAAATTGCAGACTCTCGCACCAGGCAGTCCCCGGATTGCAGTCGGTGGCTATTGCCAGTGCAGCATCCGCTTTGAGAAACTCAAGCGCCGGCGTATATTCAGAATGCCCGAGCCCAAAGGGCGTGGGCGGCATTGATACCGCGACTGTAGTCGACTTCCCCAGAGCCTGGATTTCTTCTGGCGGGGTTGCCACCAGATGGTCAATTGTCGTCGCGCCGAGTTCAACCCCCAAGCGGGTCCCGCCTAGTGCATCGAATTCATCGGCATGTACCTTCAAATCCATACCATGGCGCTTTGCGGCCTCCAGAATGCGGCGCGTCTGGTTAAGACTGAAGGCTCCCGTTTCACAAAAGACATCACAAAACAGCGTATGCGGCCAGTTTTCGGCCTTCCAGGCGGCAACTGCGGGGATCATCGCTTCGACGACCAGGCTAACATACTCATCACTATCGTCGGCATATTCGGGCGGGATGGCATGGGCACCCAGGAATGTGGGCACCAGGTCAACCGGCAACTCTGCATCCAGGGCAGCGATTGCCCGCAGCATGTTTAGCTCCGATTCGGTGTCCAGTCCATAGCCCGTCTTAACCTCGATGGTCGTGGCACCATGCTGCATCATCCGCTGCAAGCGCAGCCGCGATTGGGCAATCAGTGTATCCACATCCGCCGAACGAGTGGCTTGCATCGTCGCGTTGATGCCCCCGCCTTCGGCCATGATTTGCTGGTAGGTCGCCCCGCCAATCCGGCGCTCGAATTCGCCGGCACGCTCTCCCGCCCATACAGCGTGTGTATGGGGATCAACCAGACCCGGCGTGACAAGTGAGCCACGCGCATCAATCTGCGTCCTGGGTTCATAGACAGCGCGGAGTTCGTCGCTGCGACCCACCGCGACAATCCGACTGTTATCAATCGCCAGCGCGCCATCTTCGATCAGCCCCAGGTCTCCCAGCGATAGCCCCCGTTGGGGGCCGCCATCTTGCAGCGGCATGGTGCAAAGCTGGTGGGCACTATGGATAAGGAGATCGATCACTTCGCTCATTTGCTGCTCCTAATGAAATTCTGAATCCGCTTCACTGCCAGCCTAGCCCAGACATCCCAGAAGCGCAAAAACAGGCAGGCTTGCGCCTGATCGCCAAAGGTCAATTGGACTTTTCTGCTATTGAAACACGGACACAGATCGCTAAAATGGAGTCTGGAAATCGATCTCAGTAAATTTCATATCTCATGATCCGTTTTGACATTTTGACACTATTTCCGTCCATGTTCTCGGGCCCATTGACTGAGAGTATTCTCAAGCGCGCGCAAGACGCCGGCCTGATCGAGCTTGGGCTTCACAATATCCGGGATTATGCGACAGACCGGCATCACATCACTGATGACACGCCTTACGGAGGTGGTGGCGGCATGCTTATGAAAGTAGAGCCGATTGTGGCCGCCGTTGAAGCAGTGCGCCGCCCGAAGAGCCATGTCATTTTGCTATCGCCGCAAGGGCGCTTATTCAACCAGTCGATTGCGCAGGAACTCAGCACACGTGGACACCTGGTGTTGGTGTGCGGTCGCTATGAAGGTGTTGATGAGCGGGTTCGAGAAACGGTTGTTGATGACGAAATTAGCATTGGTGATTATGTCCTCACCGGCGGAGAGTTGGCTGCGATGATTGTGGTGGACGCCGTATCACGGTTGGTACCAGGTGTATTGGGCGCCCGCTGGGGCGCTGAAGAGGATTCGCATGCCACGGGTCTACTGGAGCACCCGCACTATACCCGGCCAGCCACATTTCGCGGTCTGCCTGTACCGGATATTCTGGCGAGCGGAGATCACGGCGCAATTGCGACCTGGCGTCGGCACGAGAGTATCCGGCGCACCTGGCACCGTCGTCCGGAAATGCTGCTCAATGTGACTTTATCGCAGGACGAACAATGGTACTTGGCCGATCTCGCGCGGGAGACAGCCAGCACTTTGCGGACACACCTCAATCGTTCAAGTTCAAGCTAGCATCGTTTTGCCACCTACCATCAGACGCAGGGTACACAAAGCACCTTTTGCTCCGATTCGGGGAATGGTAAAATAGCCAAGTGCTGCAATTCTACAAGGGACTTACATGCCAGACAAAAAGAAGACGTCCCCGGCCAGCAAAACCAGTCAGGGCCGTAAAACCACGACGAATAAGACCAAACAACAAAGCACAGCAGCCAAGAAGTCGACCAAGTCAGCACCCAAGACAACCAAACGCGACACACCTCAGGCCCAGAAATCTGCGGCTAAGCCCAAAGCGCCAAAAGGGAAAACAAAGCAGCCGGCCAGCAAGTCCAAGGGGAAGACCCAAAAAACGAAAGCCAGCCAGCCATCTACTCTGCAGCGCATATGGGTCGTCTTGCAAGATCCGCAAGCCCTCCAGAAGCTACGAGAGCGCTTGCCTAGCTGGTCTGATGAAGTCGGTGCTTTTGGGCTGATTATCTTGGGTGTGTTGACATTGGCCTCGCTGTTTAACCCCTCCGGGGAGATTGCCGAGCCATTGGCAACTGGCCTACAGCAAGTATTCGGCATTGGATCGTATCTGGTTGCACTGATTCTGGTGGCACTGGGCATTTTGCTCCTTTTGCCCAAAGCCGGCATCATTATTATCTTTAGCT
>JAADYW010000129.1 GCA_010092845.1 Chloroflexota bacterium | reverse complement strand
TCATTGCACTGCGGCTGTTTCTGCGTCCCAACTTGGCAGTTTGAGAGTTTCAATCAGGACATCAATCGACGAGTAATCAACGGCTGGAATAAACTGTGCTACACCGGCTGCCTGGAAAGCCGGTGATCCAGCCGGCATCGTCAGCAGAGTGTTTTGCACTGTCTGAACTAGATCAGGGTCCGTATCCGGTAATGCAGCGAAGGCCCACTCAGGATAGCTCTGGGTTTCGGCCAGGATGGTTAGCTCATCTATGTCTGATGTATCCAGGGAACCGTCACTTTCCATTGTTTCAAGTTGGCCTGTGCGAGCAAATCCGACATCGACCGTGTTATTGAGCACTGCCAAGACAACGTTATCCTGAGAACCTGTTTCGATGAATTCGCTGAAGTCAGTGAAGGGATCAATGTCGTGCTGGGCCAGGTGGTAGAGCTGGAAGATACACCCACCAGCGGAAGTCTCGAAGGCCACACATGCGCCCGACTTGCCTCTGAGATCATCGAGCGAGGTGATACCGCTATCGCTACGCACCAAGATGATTCCGCCAAACTCAGCGCCAGTATCTGGGTATGAGAGGGTCGCCAGAAATTCAATTCCTGAAAGCCGGCGGGCCTGGGTCATAGCCAATGGATTGCCAAATGCGAAGTCAAGATTTCCCTGGTTAATCTGGCTCAAGATATCATCGAAGCCAAGTGGCACCAACTCAAATGGACGCCCGGTTTCTTGCTCCATCGCGCTCATCAGGGCACCCCATTGCTGGTTTACAACGACAGCGCTGCGCTTGGACAAAATGCCGACACGAACAGGCTCTCCTGTGAGAACGACTTCATCCTGGGATTGGCTGTTTTCTGAAGCATTGTTACTACTACTATCGTTACTGTCGTTATCATCATCGCTATTGCAGGCGCCAATCGCTACTACGGCCACCAGCAACAGCAAGAATATGGCGAATCGGCGGAGAAACATGATGTAAATGGCCCCCTGTTCTTAAGAAAGCATCAACCAACAATGGTTGCCAGCTGCTATCTCGTAAGATATACGAAGTAATCAGTTAACACAAGTTGAAGCATCACAGTGTCTCCGGCACTCGAACGACCGGTGCCGGCTTGTGCTAATCTGTTCTCCCTATGCCCTAAAAATGGCATCCACTACAATCGAGCCAGCACTTCCTGGCCGGCAAAATGGAAGAAACACACAAGTGCATTACACCAAATTTAACACGAAATTAATTCTAGGTCAATTTAAAAACGAGGAAAATTGAGCAAAAAAATGACGTATTTCACCCCTTTAGGTGGCATTTTGGAAAACTGGAACGACTCTATAATGATTTTCGTACCTAATTCAAATGTTGAAACCAACCCATAGGCCCAGTACTAAAGATACTTTTTTCATCTGGCAGCACGACCGTTGGTCGTGTAGGATAGCCACGCGGTTCGGGTCTCCGCTTTGACATCTGGACCCCTCTTGGGATCGATCTGGCACCGCAGCGACTTGTGAGAATCACGTAAACTCGAGGACTATGCAATGCTGCGAAGGATTCGATGGCGGCGTTTACGGCGGGTCTTCAGCCGCATCCTGGCACTCAGCCTGGTCTTGTGGATCCTGGCTTCTTTCCTTCTGGCTGGAACAATATCAATTTATGGACAACAGGATGGTCGACAGGAGGCTGATGTAATCATCGTCCTGGGTGCGGGATCCGCAGCATTGCAGCGTCGTGCAGGCCACGCCGCCTTTCTATGGCACAGTGATTTTGCCCCCTATCTTATTTGCACTGGTGGGGTAGACGTCAGATATCGTCAAACGGAAGCCGACTACTGTCGACGAATACTGATACAAGAAGGTGTTCCCGCCACTGATATTTTTCTGGAACGCAGCTCCCGTTCCACCGAAGGCAACGCCATCTACGCAAGTCAGATCATGGCAGAGCATGAGTGGGAGACTGCGATTATCGTTACTGATGACTATCACTTGTGGCGCGCACACTGGATCTTCACGCAGAAATTCGAAGAAAAGGGCTGGCGTCTCTACACCAGCCCAGCGCAATCAACACAGCCTGAAGTTCCGAAGGGAGAATGGACCTTTGCGGTCCTACGTGAGGTCGGGGCAACCTACTGGCACCTGACCAAATCAGTACCTATCTTGAGTCAATAAACGCACCCGTCACCGATTCTAGAGCCCAAATCGGCTACGCAAGCCCCCCTTCTTCTGTTGCTCTTCTTGGAGATCCGGCAGCTCCTCTTCAGCGGCACCCGCGAGCTCATTCTTGAAGGCGTTAACAAACGCCAGTATTTCTCGCCCCGGTGACTGCCGTGAATTAACAATCGCAGGTACACCCCGGTTGAGAGAATCGAGCATTGGTTTTTCTTCTGAGGGGATGATGCTCAGGATCGGCAACCGGAGACTGTTGCTGATCGCACTCGGGTCGAGAGCACCTGACTTCCGGTCAGCGGGTACCTTGTTCATGACAAAGCTGATTTTGTTCGGATCAAAATTCTCGAACTGGTCGAGTAAATCCAGAACAACGCGGATATTACGCACCGAGGGCAAGGTTGGCATCCCAACAATGATCAAGAAGTCAGCCATATCAAACAGCTGCACTGTGATGCCATCGAGGTGCAGCGAAGTATCAATAATGACATAGCTGAACCGGGATGCCATCTCTTTCACGATCTTGGCCATCGCATCGCTGGAAACCAGCTCAGCATCCTGAGGGCGCTGTGGGGCTGGCAACACTCGTAGCCCGGTACCATGCGTCAGAAGGATATTCTCGATCAACTCAGAGTCGAGATCATCAGCCGCCGCTGCCAGGTCAGTGATGTTGCGCTCGTTGCGCACCGCCAGATGGACGGCGACATCGCCAAACTGAAGATTGGCATCAATCAGCACGGTACGGTTCTGCTCATCCATCAGCCCGCTGGCCAGATTGACGGCGATTGTTGTCGAGCCAGCTCCGCCCTGTGGGCTATACACCACAATGATCTTGCCCGTGGCTACACCTTGCTGTTTCTTCTTATCCTCCTTGCCTGACGAAGGTTGCGTGGTTGGCGGAGGACGCCGCATATACGCATTTCGCACGGTGGAATACAACTCATCAGCGGATGGGGGCTTGGGCAAGAAGTCAATAGCCCCAACACGCATCGCGCGTCGCATATAGTCACGGTCACTCTGGACAGAGATCATCACCACCGAGGTTGGCACCATCTTGGTGATCTTCTCGGTTGCAGTGATGCCGTCCATATCCGGCATGTTAATGTCCATCAGGATGACATCCGGCTGGAGGTCCTGGGCCTGGTCAATTGCCTCAGCGCCGGTGGTGGCGAAGCCAACGACCTGCATATCTGGCTCGAAAGATAGGAGACGGGCCAGACCTTCGCGTCCCTCTGGGATATCGTCAACGATCAATATACGAATCTTGCCTTCGATAGGCTGGTCCATGTTGATTGCTCCTTAGTGAAATAGGTCTGCACCCATTATAGACAACTTGTGGGCAAAATGGGGGATGACCATTTTCTCATTGGTGTCGCCAAAACTAGCAAATTCCGTGCCAGATGATGTACGCGCTGACGGCCTGTGGTCGCCTATGGTATCATCATAGCATTCATAAGCCTGCATAGAAAATCGGCGCCACACCCTATATGCTCAGTTCAAGGACGCGCAAGAACACACTATCTATCCAGGTCACGCTGAGTGTGCTCTTCTTCACAATAATGGTTGCCTTGACAACTTTCCTTGGCAAGGCGATCACACTCGGCTTGCTCATCGACAATGTCGACCTGGCCCTGCTCCCCGTAGTGCTGGTAGGTGAGGCAGCAAGCTGGGGGATTATTGCGAATTTCAGATGGTATCGGGCGCCGAACCAGCCCAGTAATGTCGTGATCACCACCAGCGTTCTGCCAACAGTGGCCGTCACCCTGGCCAGTGTGCTGTTGGTAGAGAACGGTTTTCGTCTTGGCTATGTACTTCTCTATCTCGCCTACCGGCTTTTTACCCAGGTACTGACTCACCACGGGATCTCGTTCGCAGCGCCGATCTTTCAAGCGACACATCGGCGCGAACAACTGAGCCAGGTCATGCTCATTAAGCGTGCGATTGATGTTGCTCTGGCGCTCGCAATGATTCCCCTGGCGCTCTGGCTATCATGGCAGGGCATCATCAATATCTGGATCGCCAGCATTTTCCTGATGGTCATTGCATTGGCCTGGCTGGCGCAATTCAACACCAAAGATGTCCAATCCGAGACGCTTAGCGACCTCCTGGAACCCATTGAAACTGACCCACGCCATGCACGGCATTGGCGGACTGCACTGCAAGGCGGCTTGCTGCGCTGGTTGGTGCTCGGTGTCTTGAGCGCGGGTTTCTTCACCACCCTAATGCTCTACCAGACCGCACAGATTGTTGGTGAGTACTACACGTCTTTCGAAGACATTTTCGTGTTCTTTGCCTTTGTTGCTGCTGGCGGAAACGCTATCATGCTACTGCTGGAATATCATGTATCCAGTAGCGTCCTGGGACATACCCCTTCCCGGAAACTGGCCGGTGTTTACCCGGGGCTATTGGGACTGGCCTTCGCGAGTGGCATGCTGTTTCCCCTCCCGGCAAGCGGTGCCTTGATGGAATTCACCCGATCAACAGGCTATGAAGGTATGTTTGCGCCCTCGACGCGCCTCTTCTCGTTCGCTCTACCGGATAGCCAGGAGACCTGGGCCCGCCGTTTGCTCTATTTTGGCATTGCTCCGGCTGGCCGGCTGCTGGCTGGGCTGGGATTAGTCTTAGCAACTCTACCGGGAATACGTACACCTATCTGGGTCTTGGGAAGTGGGTTGGTATCAATCGCACTTTTTACTTTGGCGACATACCGTGCGGCGACGCGCTATAACCAACGTATTGCTGGCTCGGTACAGAATAAGGAATACCGGCTTTTACGTTGTGCCGCTTCAGAAGGGCAGTTGCACAATCGACCCCAGACAGAACAGCTTATTGACTATCTACGCCAGCCAGACTTGAATGTCCATGAGCGTTTACTGATCGCCGAGGTTGTTGCTCGCAGCGAGATCGAAGAGGGCTATATTGTCCTATGTGAAATCTGGCAACAGGCCTCCCCAGACCTACAGACCGAGCTATTGCCGCTGATTGTCGATGGCTGGCCTGACAAAGTAACTGAGAGCAACCGCCCGCTGGTATTTGAGGCCCTGGAAAGCGATTTCGCGCCACTGCGCCGCCAGGCACTGCAACTGGCAGCCAAATACCCCGACATTGATCCAACATACGAAGTTGCACGCTTCCTGATTGATCCCGATCCGATCGTCAATGTCATTGCCGCATCTAACCTACTCCGCCATCCGGCTGAACATCTGCGTACAGCCGCCCAGGCCCAACTACGATGGCTAGCCAAAGATAACGAAGTTAGCACCCGCACGATGGCCGTCAATGAACTGGTTCAGGGTAGCCTGAACAGTTTCGGTGAACTCCAACCGTGGGCGAAAATCACCGTGGAGCACTATTTGCAGGATCCCGCTCCACGCTTCCGGGAGGCGGTCTTGCCGGCCGCTACCATTCCCCAGCTCATCACCATGGCCCGCGATCCGGCTGCCAAAGTCCGCCTGGCTGCAGCAAAACAACTGCGCGAGCGGCGCTTACAGGGTTCACGCAAGCAGCTACTGGCCGCGATGGACCAGGTCAATAAGCAGACCCTTTCCAACGGCGTCAACCAGATTGAGGCGACGCTACACTACTGGCGGCTATTGGTTGCTCTCAGCCGCATCAGCACCAACACTGTCAAGAAACGCCTGGTCAGCGATCTTGATAGTGGCTTTGAGGCACTAATCTGGCTCCAGGAGGTCTGGACGACTGTCGATGAATTGCGAATAGCCACTGCTGATACGTTGCTGCGCCAGATCGAACACGATCATGATACGCTGCTGCAAACGATGATCGAGTATCTGGTCAGTATCGTTGGCGAACGCCGAGCCAATCTCCTTGTGTGGCGACTGCGCACCGGTGAGCGTCATGCCGAAAGCCAACAAGCTGAGGAGGAGCTCCAACAGTTTCTCTCCCCAAGGCTCGCCTATCAATTTCGTGAAGCGATCACCTGG
>JAADYW010000128.1 GCA_010092845.1 Chloroflexota bacterium | reverse complement strand
TGTGTATAAGAGACAGGCATTATATCGGGGCGCTATTTTACCAGTGATGGAACGGGTCTTTCAAGGTTGCCGAGGTTCCAGGAAGTACTGCCCAGCATTGCCTTCGGCCATCCAGCCCTCAGTATCATCATTAAGGCGCACTTTCCACCAGATGAACTGATCCATACACGTGGGGCCTTCTATAACCAATACTTGCTCCCCGGGGGAAACGTTCAAGACTGTGTTGGTCTCTAGACCGGGGTTAGCACGCAAACGGATCGTATTAGCAGAGACGACTTCTGCCAGGTTGTTTAGAACCAAACGCGCCGGCGGGGCCCCCGGACAGGCAAAGGGTGTTGGCGTAAGCGGAGTAGCAGTTGGCGCGAGGCTCGGCGTGGGGAGCATGGAAGGCGTCATTGAAGGTCCACCCCCGGAGCTCATCGCGTCAGCAGTCTCAGCGAAGGGACCGACAGCCACTACCGGGGATGGGGAGACTATCGGATTGCCAGTTGATCCCTCACCACCAACGGATTGATCCAACTCCGTAGGATCGACACCGGGAGTAGCGCCCTCTGGAGTTCGATTCGACACATCTACCCGCTGTGATTCCCGTTGCTCCGGCGTATCGTCTTCATCCTCAGCCGTCAGAAAAAGCCACAGACCACCCACAACCAGTATCAAAAACAGGACAATGCCAAGCGTGCCGGTAATTGCCAGCCAGATTGGTATGTAGGGTGGGCGCTCCTCTTCGGGAGCCGCGCCCACACGTGTAACCCGAGGGGTCACACCCGGCGTGGGCTGGACTTGAGCGGGCGTTGTAGGCAGCCGCCGGCACCGCCAGCACGGCTGGGAATCGGGTAATCCTTCGCGGCTGGCACCACAGTGGGGGCACTGCAAATACGGCATCCCTATACCTCATTTACTCCGTGGCCATTGGGTTTCGCAGCGCATTGCTTACCTCGAGCAACGTCTGACCGCCGAGAGGAACACCATCAACTACCAACCCATTGGCTACTGTGAAGACCACCAGCCGTACTTCGTTCCATACGCCAGGAGGGCTTTCCACGATGATTTCGACCAAAACACGCTCATCTTCAAGGAAAAAACCAACGCGCCAGCCAGCAACACGGTCCTCTTCTAGTCGATAAGTCACGCTTCCCGCAGGATACTGATTCCAGGCAAAGAGGTGAATATCCAGAAGCGTCGGGGCAGGCTCCTGATGGATGCGGTTGAGCAGGATAGCACCGGGGATGAGGGGCACCGGTTGCGTGAAAGTCGCCCCCTCCTGCTGTCCGATGAGGCGGAAGGCGATGCGCGTCTTCTCAAAGGACGGGCTTTCAAATTGAAGGCTACGGTCGCTCACTGCTGTGGCGAGCCAGCCAACCGGGCGCGGTATTGTGATCGTCGTGTCCGCAGCGGTTACTAGAGCGTAGCGGGTCGCGGTGTCGACGGCCGGGTATGCAGGGTCTGGCTCGTGTTGTTCGACGTAGATCGCCTGGAGCTGAGCACGATTCTCCAGGTCTTCATAGTGCCCGCGAACCGCGCCGGTGGTCATCTCGATGTCATTCCAGTGTAGCGATTCCACCATCGCAATCCACACTGGCAACATGGCATCCGCCTCTTGTGCTGTTGAGGCAAATTCGATCACCAGCAGCGTTTCAGGGGTAAGATCAATGGCAATCCCCAGGCTGATCTTTGTATCAGAGGCAACCGGCAAGTTGTCGCGCTGCTCCATCAGACGCATCATGGCGCCATCATAGGTTGTGATGCCATCACCAAAGGGCACCGCGAAGACACGTCCATAGGCACCGGTGCCAGCCTGAATACCCGTGTTCTTGTAGCCGCGAAAATAGGCAACCGCGCGAGGTACCTCCAGGTTAGCAGCACTGAAGTCGAGATTATTGACCGGAATCAGGGCCAACTCGACCAACGCTGTAGGGAGGGTCGTTCCGGCAAGCGGCAGATTGCTGATTGTAGCATAAGGAAACGGCGACGGGTCAGAATTGGTGACCCAGCCTGCCGGATAGTTCAACCGTAAGTTGCCCACGTCGGTCGGCAACACGAATTCACGGGGCAGCTCCGGCGGAGGATCGTCCTGTGCCCGGACAATGGCCCCAGGCTGCACCGCGGGAATAAGGATGGACGTCAGGATGGCACTGATCAGAAGCTTCCGGGAGGTAGTGATCAACGATTCAAGTCTCATAATACAACGTCTATCAGGCTCTTGGTCCAATTACTGGTCCCCCACGAATGATCGTAGGCTGGTCAAGCGGTGTGGCCCAATCCTGCCAGTTCGGTCGGGTGTAGAAGTCGTAAATACCTTGGGGAGGGAACCGGCTGATGAGGGCTTCTCGCATGTCATCATTCATAAATAGCAACGGGTTGACAATATAGTCTTCCTCGTACCGGATTTCAAGGTGCATATGCGCACGGCCAGAATCCATCTCAGCGATTACCGTATCCGGTGTGACCGTGGTCCCGCGTGGCAACGATATTGGGCGAGCGACGTGACCATAGATTATGCGGTAGTTGCCAACCATGATATCAACCCGGTTGGGGCCAAACGCACGCTCGGAGCCACTGTAATCGAAGGTGCCACGCACGCCAGCAAAAATTGGCACGCCACCCGGGTGCCCGAAATCCACCCCCCCATGCAGGCCCTGGCTATAACCATCATAGTTATGCAGCATGCCGTACCGGAAGGCGAAAACAGTGTTGCCATAGTAGTAAAACCACTCCATCGCATCGAGATCAACGGGTAAACGCTGGAACGTGAAATCCGGCGGTTCGAGATCATGCTCAACATCGACCAGATAGACTTCACTATCGTCGGTGCGGCGCTCAGCCGACCACCCACTTTGATGCCGCCACCAGACGAAGCCCCCCGCTTCAGTACGTGAGTCCTGGATGACCTCAATGCGTGTGCCGCGTTGAAGCTGGGCACCGGGGACCAACGTCCGCGCATCAACCGCCGGCTCAGTGCGGACGTTGAGCACCAGCGTACTGACGATGAAGTCCTTTTTAGGCGTGCCCGGAAGATTGAATTCATCGGCCGGGATGTTATTGGGGTCAATACGACTGATCGCCGAGAATTCTGGCGGCCCCGCACTCCCTAAACGGAAATAGCTGATACCCGCGGCGCCTTTACGAAAGCTATAGATCCCGGATTCATATACATGCTGTTCGGGTGGGCGCGTTCCCGAGGCCGGGTCGGGGTAGGCCTGGAGCATGGGCACAATGGGAAGATTGTATTGGTCCAGGTTGCGGAAGGCCTCATCAAGATAGCGCTCGGGGCCACGCGTGCCTTCGCTGAAATGCCAGTGGTATACCATCGGGTGCAGGCTATCCATGAATGGGAGCCACTCATCGATGAAGATGTCCTCAGGGTGGCTGCCCCGGGCATCGAAATTGAGCGCAAAGTGGAAATCATTAGGAGCGGCATTGTGGACTTTGTTCATAAGCCGGCGCACGGTCTCACGGGTCTGGCCACCGAAGTACAGATCACCCACCTCCACATCGAGAATCATAGCCCGGACACCACGTGTACGGCACGCAAGACCGATGAGCTTGGCTTCCTCATCAATATCATTCCCCCGCACCACGCACCAACAATAGCATTGCAGGCCATTGCGCGCCAGTTCTTTGGCCCAGCGCAAGATGTCCTCCTGGCCGTTGATCGCCATGTCCGAGTCGTCATCATAGTGGCCTTGCCAGTAAGCGCCATCGCTCGTCTTGATGGCGACACCAGCTACATTCGGGCTGAACTGCTTGATCGTCTGGATCAACTCGCTGATCGAGTCCTCGCCAACCTGGCGCCCCATCCAGTGAACCCAGAAGATCTTCTTGTCAAAGGGGGTAGACATGCCGCTGCTCCTTATGTTGGACTGAATACATTGTATAGTATGGGCGAACTCCACTCCTATGACAATCGGTTAAGCGTGGGGCAACGGTTGCGCAGTAGACAAAGTCATGAGTTTTCGCCACAATAGGCTTCGTCGAATGGCAAAGGAGCAGCAAATGGCCTCATGGCCGATCAATGAGCAGCAGATACTCGGGCGGGCGGGTCTGTTGTCGATACCGAAAGTCAATCATGCCCGCCTGCGCTAT
>JAADYW010000127.1 GCA_010092845.1 Chloroflexota bacterium | reverse complement strand
ATCTGTCCCGTGCGCGATTTCGCCGTAAAATTGGTATAATGTAATCAAATGGCAATGGTCGATCCAAGAATTGTTATTGATTTGCTAATCTCACGAGGACGATGATCTATGGCTGAACCTCACACCCTCGAACGAACCGATGAAGATATTTTGGGCACAATTCACGAATTGGTACGGAGTTACCAGCCGTTTTATGCTTCACATCGCTATTTTCATGCCGCCGTTAAGGATGGCGTCGTTATACTTGAGGGGCATCTTCGGTCTATGCGTGCACGCCGTTTGTTGGTACAGCAAGTGGGTCACGTCGAAGACGTGGTTGCTGTCGATGATAGCCGTCTCTATGATGATGAAACCCTCCGCTTCGAGATCGGGAAATTGCTCCCGGAGGGCACCCGTGTTCGCATCAGTCATGGCGCTGTGGTGCTGACCGGTAGCTTGCCACAAGAGGTGGCGCTCGATGAACTCAAGGGTCGCATCGCCGAACACCCGGGTGTCCGGGATATCCTCACCGATTTCTAGAACACGCTCTCAGGCCAGAAGGTATCTTGTACGCTACGTCTCTTGTGTTCGCGATCTGGCGGACTTTCCGTTGCCGCCCAATGCAGCTTGGGGTGATTATTCTCGTCATCATCACTGGCATCGTCGCATGTGAACCACTGGCGCCGGAACCAGACAGCCAGGTCGTCGTTGTTATAACCAATACGCCTACCCTGGTTGATACGCCGACGCCAACGCCACTCTTGCCGACAGCTTTACCAACGCGTATTTTGCCAACAGAAGCACCAACGGTGATGTTGTCACCGACGGCGACGGTGCCGCCCTGCAACGAAACTGAAGGCCGGCTGATTGATGGGACAATTGAAAGTGCCATCACCGAAGAGCCGGTCCCCTATCGCCTGTATCTGCCTCCGTGTTTTTTCGTCTCCGGGCGGCGGTATCCATATACTATTCTGCTGCATGGCTCCAGCTATGATTACACTCAATGGACTGAAGAGCTTGGCGTCGCTACCTTTATGGATGATGTGCTGGCAGAAAAAGGCGATATTGCGCCCATGGTTCTGGTTATGCCAGAGGGGGGTGTTCCGCAGGAACTCAATGCGTTTGACAGCGGCCAGTCGTTCGAAGATGTGATTCTGAATGAGTTGATCCCCCAGCTCGAAGCGGAATTCTGCTTGTGGGCCGCGCCTGAGGGGCGGGCGATTGGTGGGATCTCGCGGGGCGGGTTCTGGGCCTTCAGTATTGCCCTGCGACACCCGGAGCAATTTGCTGCCGTGGGAGGTCACAGTCCCTTTTTCGTCGAAGACAACGCCCCCGCGGCGTACAACCCACTCAATCTGGCCAATACGCTGCTACCAACTACGCCCCTGCGCATTTATCTCGACCATGCCCGCGGAGATGCAGGTGAGCCAGGCGCCAGCGCTCTGTCGACTACACTGCGCAATCGCAATATCGTCCATATCTATGATGTCAACGTAACCGGGGGGCACAATAACGATTACTGGTCCTCGCAACTACGTGACTATCTGGAGTTCTATAGCGCTTCATGGCCCAAAGACATCGCCGCCTTACCGACCTGCTTCTGACACATCCGTCCTCTCCGCTCTTGTTTGTACTGGCCCTGTTAGTACTGGTTTTGGCTATCCTGCTGAGTGGGACTGCAAATTCTCTGGTTCGTGCCCGCCCTCACGCTGACGGCGGTGGCACCATTGACGTCAATGAGACCGTTCAAGGAGAATTGCAGCCAGGCGAAACGGATGTCTGGACATTTTGGGGTCAGGCTGACCAGCGGTTAAGCCTGGCGGTCGAAAAAAGCCCCCCGGATGCAGATTCCGTATTGGATCCTTACCTCACTCTCGTCGATCCAGACGGCGAGATTGTTGGTGAGGACGACAATAGCGGTGTCCAGCGTGATGCTGCTCTGCTGGGGATTAGACTGACACGTGACGGCCTTTATGCAGCCCGAGTTTCATCCGTTGGGGAAAGCAGGGGTAGCTATACACTCAGCCTGGCCGAGAATTTTCTGCCGGGTGAATGTGAGGCTATCCAAGGCACCATCATCACGCGCGAATGGTACAGCCCGATTGCCAACGAGAGCTTGGCTTATCGCGTTTATCTGCCCCCATGCTATGCCGAAACCCCTCGGCGCTATCCCTATATTGTCCTGATGCATGGCTCGACCAGCAGCGATACACACTGGGATAACCTGGGTGTTGACGAAGCCGTTACCACCGGGGTCGCCCTGAATCGTTTACCCCCTGTCGCTATCGTCATGCCGTATGGTGGCGAGATCGCCAATCTCAATATCTTTTACCGCGATGGCTCCTATGAATACGTTATTCTGAACGAGGTCATGCCAGCGGTGGAGGAAGATTTCTGTCTGCAGACGAGCGGCAGCGGACGAGCCATTGGGGGGATATCACGTGGCGGCTTCTGGGCCTATGAGATCGGCCTGCGCCATCCTGAACAGTTCACCGCGATTGGCGGTCATAGTCCTGTCTTTGATCTCTACCATGCCCCTGAGACACATAATCCTCTCAATCTCATCGAGAACATCGAATGGGCGGACGATTATCCGCGCTTGTATATTGATCGAGGTAGGGACGACTATTGGCAGGTCAATATCGACCTGATGGCGCCACGCCTGGCGGCGAATGATATCCCTGCGACCATTGTCATCCGCGAGACAGGAACGCATGAGGATGGCTATTGGGCAGCGCATCTTCACGAATACCTGGCTTTCTACACGGCTGATTGGACCGGTGGCCTGGCGACCTATCCGCTTTGTGATATTACTGGTAGGGGGCTGGCCCCAGAAGACTCAGAACCCGTAGCTGAGTGAGTAGTGGAGAGCTACGCCGGCCAATCTTCAGTCCGCACGGATTTGCGACACACCGAATCGCTGCTAATATAACAAAAACCTGGTGCCCAGAAGAACCCATCAGTATTCTCGTGAGGCCGAGTTCATGCGCTTAAGATTGCTCATCATCCCTTGTATCATCATGGTTGCCTCGATGACCGTCATCCGTATTGCCCTGGCAGCCCAGCCAGATTCTCCAGATGTGCCCCGTTATCAAGATGGGGGTGTCCTGACTCTCGGCCAGACAGTAAATGGTACGCTTTCGCCCTCCGTTCCGGAGAATCAATGGTCGTTGGTCGCACCCCAGGAAAGCCGCGCAAATCTGACTCTAACCCGGATGGCCGGCAGTGCGCCGCTGACCGTGATGATCTACAATCCTGCGGGAACGATCATTGTGAGCTTGAATACGGATACGCAGGGTCTAGCGAGCCTTCCACAACTCTACCTGGAAGGTGGCACCTATTCAGTTAAGGTCCGGGCAGACTTCACAACCACCGCTCAGGAGACCAGCTTCACACTGAGTATTCAATCCAACACCGTGACGGCTGTCACGCCGGTTCCCACCATGACACGGACCTTACCGCCGACTGTCCCGCCTGACCAACTCGCGCCCACGATTACCCCACTTCCTAGCCTCGATACCCCGACGCCAACAATTGTGCCATCCCCTGTAGGGCCCCCACCTGTCCGCCTGGAGATTGGGGAGGTCTATGAGGGCGAATTGACGACGCCGGGTGATACCCATCGTTTCAGCTTCGTGGGCTATGCCGAGTCGTTTAT
>JAADYW010000126.1 GCA_010092845.1 Chloroflexota bacterium | reverse complement strand
CCGATAGATACCATGATTACATCTGGCATTTGCCAGTCGAGCTGCTCGGCCACTTCAAAGATGACGGTTTTCTTGCCTTCAGTGGTAAATGGATTGATCCCCGTGCTGCGGTTATACCAGTTGAAGGCCTCACATGCCTGACTGCATAGATCAAAGGCAGTATCATAGTCGTCGTCAACAAGGATCACCCGGGCGCCAAAGATGAGCATTTGGGCGATCTTGGCCTGGGGCGCCGTTGCCGGGACAAAGATTACCGCCGCAGCTTCGGGGACTGCCGCACAGCACCCCGCCAGCGCCGCCGCAGCGTTACCAGTGCTGGCGGTCGCGATCGTGTGTTTCTCCAGATTAGAAACCGCATGCTGCACCACCATTGAGCTGGCCCGGTCTTTGAGCGACCCAGTTAACAACAGGCCGTCATTCTTTATACACAGCCCTGCCACACCAACCTCAGCGGCCAGATGTTGCAAGGCCGCATAGCCGACCAGTGGAGTGCCGCCCAGGGTCTGCAAGCCAGCCAGAGGTGCGTCTACCAGTGGCAAGAGGCCGCGCTGACGCCACAAGGTAAGCGGACCTTCAGGCACAACGCGTTGCTGTGGGGCGTGGTAGACCACATCGAGCGTGCCCACCTCGCCACAGTCAGGACAGGTATACGTCACATCATCCAGATCATATTGCTGGCCACAAACCACACACTGCAGTCCAGCAATATGCGGCAAACGAGCAGTTAGGCTGGGAGAAGCCATGTGCCCGTCTCTCCCTGTAATGCCCGTTTGATATTCTCGGGATTGGTGACTAGCGCGCGCGGCCCGCCCTGCTGGAGAAAAGCAATAATCGCCTCAATCTTCGGGCGCATACTGCCCGGCGCAAAATGCCCCTCAGAGAGATAGCGGCGCGCTTCGTCAAGCGACAGCGTATCAAGCTCGCGTTGCTCTGGCGTATTGAAGTTGAGGGCGACTTTCTCAACGGCCGTTGAAATGACAAACAGGTCAGCACCAATCTGGCGCGCCAGCAGACTCGAGGCCCGATCTTTGTCGATAACCGCGGCGGCGCCACGCAGCTCGCCCTGCTCATTGCGTACTACGGGAATTCCGCCTCCGCCACAGGTCACGACGATATAGCCGTGCTGACTCATCGACCGCACTGCCCCCAGCTCAACAATCTCAAGTGGTTCTGGCGATGCGACCACCCGCCGCCAGCCCCGGCCCGCATCCTCAACGACCTGCCACCCGCTAGCCTCGAAGACACGCGCCTTGTCTTCTTCCATGAATCCACCAATAGGTTTGTCGGGATGGGCAAAGGCAGGATCATTACGATCGACGAGCACCTGGCTGATCAATGTAACTACCGTCCGGTTGATGCCCCGCGCCCGCAGCACGTTATCAAGCGCCTGCTGGAGCATGTAGCCAATACTCCCTTGTGTATCAGCGCCAATGACATCCAGCGGGGTCTCATGGACCTCACTGGCTGCCAGTTCATTGCGGCGGAGGATGAACCCAACCTGGGGCCCATTGCCATGGGTAATGACGACATTCCAGCCTTCTTCGATCATATCCGCAATATGAAGACAGCTTTCGCGTACAGCTTCCCACTGATGGGCAACTTCTGGATGTTTCTTATCTGTAATGAGCGAGTTTCCGCCAATCGCAACCACGGCGGTTTTGGTGGGGGTAGCCATAGGGGCTTTCCTTATCGTGTAATGGACTTCAAGAAACAGTTTGTAAACCAGAGTCTAACCCTGGCCTAATTATGAACCGATGGTGGAGGGTCAACAAGTGCGAGACTTCCCCTCCACCCTGTCAGCGTACGCGGGGCAGAGAACGCTTAGCGCATCGTCAGCGCCATGACGGCCTTCTGAACATGCAGACGATTCTCAGCTTCGTCATAGACCGCACTCTGGGGACCATCGATCACCTCGTCAGTGACCTCAATATTGCGGTCAGCGGGCAAGCAGTGCATATAGATAGCATCGTCTTTCGCCAGGCTCATGCGCCGCGCATCGGTGATCCAGTCAGTGTACTTTTTGCCAATTTCGGCGCTTTCAGCCTCATCCGTGGTCGTCAGCATCGCTCCCCAACTCTTGGGATAGACGATGTCTGCTCCCTTGAAACCGGCATCGAAATCATCCAGAACTTCGAAGCTGCCGCCCGACACTCGTGCATTCTGGGCAGCTTGATCTTCAATCTCTGGCATAACCTTGAATTCCGGCGGGCGTGTCAAGCGGACGTTCATGCCATAGCGGGTTGCCAGCAAAATCAAGCTCTGCGGGGCCGACATTGGCTTCTGGTAACTGGAGGCATAGGCATAGGAGACGTTAATCGTCTTGCCCCGAACATCACTGCCAAAGCGCTCAAAAACAGTGAGCATATCGGCAAGGGCCTGGAATGGATGATAGAAGTCGCACTGCATGTTGAGTATGGGAACCCGGCTATTCTCAGCAACGCTGCGAATATACGCATTGCCGATCTCCCAATCGCACTGGCGAATGGCGATCCCATCACAATAGCGACCGATAATCTCGCCGATTTCTTTGCCGGTATCACCATGAGAGATCTGGGTTGTGCGGTGGTCGATGAACTGTGCATGGCCACCGAGCTGGGCCATGCCGGCTTCAAAACTCACGCGTGTACGAGTGCTGGAGAAGAAAAAAAGCATCGCCAGCACTTTGTCGCGTAGATAAGCATGCGATTGCCCCAGGGCGCGCTTGCGCTTGAGATCAACGGCGACATCGAAGACCGAGTCCAGTTCACCGCGCGTCCATTCCTGGGTAGTAATCATGTCACGACCGGCTAAAAAGGTTTGCATTGTAAAATCTCCTACTCGTGATTGAGGCACACCTGCCTACTCAACAGCACCGAGAATCAGCGCCAGAAGGGCCATCCGGGACAGAACACCATTGTAAGCCTCTACCCAGTAGCGCTGGTGGCGCGTCTTGTCGACATCGGGCAACAGCTCATCCTGCCGCGGGAGGGAGTGCAGGACGATCGAATCTGGCTTGGCTTTCTCGAAGAGCAACTTGCGTGTCACCTGGTAATTCGCCGGCGTCAGGCCCTTCTGATCGGGCACTTCCTCACGCGATTTGGTGTAATCGGGCTGAACGACCGGCTCCATATAAATCACATCGGCCTCGCCAATGACCTGGTCAATGTGTTCTTTCTCTTCCCAGCGCAAGCCCATATCGGTGATTCGGGTCTTGTGCTCGTCAGTCAGGGACATCTCCGGCGGGCTGATCACGTAGGCCTTGACGTCGAATTTGCTGAGCGCATAGGTTATGCTGTGCATCGTCCGCATCCGCATATCACCAATCAAGATCCAGGTCAGCCCATCGAGCGTTCCTTTTTCGCGGTAAATAGTGAGGAGATCAGTGATAACCTGGGTAGGATGCTCGCCCCAGCCATCGCCGCAATTGATGATCGGTACGCTCACATGCTCAGCCGCTTCAGCCGGTGCCCCCTGCTGGAAGTGGCGTATGGCAATGACATCGCCATAGTATTCCAGCATTTTGAAGGTGTCCTGAATCGACTCTTGATAGAAATCACCGGCACGGGTCATCTTCGCATCAGAGAAACCCGTGACGTGACCGCCGAGGCGGTGCATTGCGGCTTCTGTCGCCAGGCGGGTCCGGGTGCTGGGCTGGTAGAAGGCCGTTACCAGCGTTTTATGCTTGAGTAGATCACCATTACGACGATCGCGCGCATAAGGCTCCAGCAGTGCTGCAACCTCGAAAACGCGAAAATACTCGTGGCGCTCGAAGTCTTGGAGAGAAAGAATATCGCGTCCTAAAAAACTACGCATGAAGAGCCTCCTGAGGGGCAAGAATCAGGTAATGAACAAAAGCGGGTGTATGTATCTCGGAGACAGAGAGGTCAGGAGAAGTAGGCTTATGGCACTCAATACACCCATAACTGCTATAACCAAGCGTGGTTGGTAGCACCTATTATGTGATAAAACTAGAACAAAAGATAGGGATTCTGGGGAGTGTCACTCGGCCCAAAAAACAGTCACCTGTGTCAACACCGCTCAGGTGAAACGACACCGCCGCCGGGAATTTACATTATTTCGCCATACCGCCCTCCGCTGAAGCGCGAAAGCACCTGCCTCAAGGCTGAATACGCTCCCAGAATGCAGAGTCGAATAATGCCAAAGATGGCAGAACCCAATCAGCAATCGCGAGACGGGGATCATCGCGCAGGGCGGGATCAGGCACGGCCAGGCAACGCATCTCAGCTGCTTTAGCCGCCAGGATACCGCGCATCGAATCCTCGATCACCAGGCACTCGCTTGGGGAGACATCCAGCTTAGCCGCCGTGCTCAAGTAGACACCGGGATGCGGCTTACCATATGGTTCATATTCAGCCGAATACAGCATTTCAAAATAGCCACCAATCGCCAACATGCTGACCACAGCCTCGATCATGATCATTGGTGACGAGGACGCAATTGCCATACGCACACCTTGACCGGCAAGAAATGCAAGAGTGTCGCGAACACCCGACAAGGCCTCACCTCTCGCCTGGATATTATCAATCACTGCCTGGACAAGCGCACCCTCAACATCCTTCAGGCTGGGTGGCGATGTCCACGGATACCGTGCATGCCAGTACTCAACAACCTTGTCAACCCGCATCCCCTGCGTTTCCAGACAGTGTTCACGCGTCATCGCGAAGCCAACCGTACGGAAGATCGCCATCTCAGCTTCATGCCAGAGTGGTTCCGAGTCAATAAGCACACCATCCATGTCCCAAATCACTGCTTCGACCATATCGAGATCCTCTTCGTCAAGGCACCGAGAACAAAATGACTACAAATTCTGTAGCCAAGAAACACGTAAGCCGGTGGCCAGGCACCGTTTTCGACAGATGCAGGTTTACTCCAAATCGGCTATAGTCATCGTGCAGCATCAAAATACCTGCTTCTGTCAAAGTTGAGTCGAACAATCCATGCCATGCGCCGAAAAAAACTTCTACAAATCGCACTGATCGTCTTCATTGTGGTCGTTCTCAGCACCGGTGGCCTGGCAGGCTATGTTGGTTATTCACTATATTTCAGCCCATTACCCGAAACCAGCGGTCGCCAGCGGGTCGCCGGATTGCGCGACAACGTTTCAGTATACCGCGATAGCTGGGCAATCCCACAAATCTACGCCACCAACGTTGACGACCTCTTTTTTGCCCAGGGTTATGTCCACGCCCAGGAACGCTGGTGGCAGATGGAACTAGCGCGCTACCTGGGCATGGGCCGTCTCAGCGAGATTTTCACCGGCAATGCCACTGCCCAACGCGCCGATCGTTTGATGCTTACCCTGGACTGGGCCGGCGCCGCCCAGAACATGTGGGAACATGCATCTCCACAGACCCGTGTCACGGTTGAGGCGTTTAGCCGCGGTATCAACGCTTATATTGGCGAACGCCAGGTCCACGACCTGGCATCCGAGTATGGATTGCTCGGCCTCTCAGGCCAGTATGATCGCCTGCTCGACTATCTGCGTAGCGAGACGCAGGTCGATCCATGGGAGCCCTACCATACGTTTATGCTCGCGCTGATGTTCGGCTGGGAGATGAGCGGTAATCTACAGGACGAACTCGCCGGGTTGGAAGCATCGCCCCCCCTCAATGGACCAGAATTGACCAGTCTACCCCCCTTCGACGAGACAGTGTCCACGGTCCTGAAAGTATCTGATCTTAATCTCGCCGGCACGGAGGCCCCGCTGATTCTGCCAACCACCCCCCTTCCCGCTCTCTGGCCAGCGGACCCTGAGGCGCTACTTGGGTACAGTCTGCTTCGTGCCAGCGACTTTCAGTCGTTCCTGGCAACATTGGGGCTGCAGGTCAATCTTGGCGGGAATTCCTGGGTCGTCAATGGCGACTATACTGCCAGTGGGAAGCCTCTTCTGGCCAACGACATCCATATGGCACCCGAAATTCCCTCACCGTGGTTTGAGATGGGGCTTTTCTGCGTTACGCCCAGTGATAGCTGCCCCTATGTGGTTTCTGGCCTGAGCCTCCCCGGCATTCCTGGGATTATCGTCGGCCACAACGAGCGGATCGCCTGGGGAATAAATCCTCTCCCCGTAGACACGCAGGATGTTTACCTCTTGAGGCTCGATCCTAGTAATCCGCTGCACTACCTTGTCGATGGCGAGTCAATCCCGCTGCAACGGTCCACCACACCAATCACTACTGAGGACCGCGAGAACCCGATCGAGCACACACGTTATCAGTCCCAATATGGTCCTGTGATAACAGATATAGAAGCGTTGCAAGCCTCGAAGAATGACGAACAGATCGATGAGGTCGCGGCTCTGCATTGGGCTCCTAGCGCCTACAACAGCACCTTTCTCGATGCTGTACTCATGCTCAACCAAGCCCAGGGCTGGGACGAGTTTCGAGCTGCCTTGCGTGATTGGAACTGGCCAGCCCAAGGATTCGTCTACGCAGATGTTGACAACAATATTGGCTACCAGGTGGCTGGTGGTATTCCGATCCGCCATAGTAAACACGACGGGCAATCGCCCGTACCAGGATGGGATAGCACCTACCGGTGGCGCGGTTTTGTCCCTTTCGAGCTATTGCCATCCGTCCTCAATCCGGAGCGCGGCTGGATAATTGATGCAGATAACCCTGTGGTGCCGCCAACCTATGAAGCATGGGTAGTCCAAACCTTGATCAATGCCGATGACAAATATCGCGACGGATCAATCCACGTGTCATTCGGTAGCCAGTGGGCTTCCGCGCAGCGTACTCAAAAGATTGAGGATCTACTGGCAGCTATCCACAAGCACACTGTGGAGAGTTTCGCTCAAATCCAGGGGAACAACCACAACACTTACGGCCAGGAGGTATTGCCCTACCTCATCGCGCTGAACTTTGACACCCGTCGTGAGCAAGATGCATTGGACTGGCTCAAGGAATGGGATCTCCAGAACCACGTAGATAGCGGACAAGCTGGGCTGTTTAATGTATTCTGGCTGGGACTGCTTCAAGCGTGCTTCGCTGATCAGGTAGGGCCGGCAAACCTGAATCAGGCCCAATATACGTCGCTATTGCTAAGTATTCTGGACGAGCCGGATAGCCCCTGGTGGGACGACATTACCACGCCTAACTATCAAGAAACCCGCGACGAGATCCTGATGAGTGCATTTAGCGTGGCGCTCGATCTCCTTGTTGATTCGCTTGGCGATGAACTAGAGGAATGGCGCTGGGGAGATATTCACGGTGGCCGCTTCACCAGTGCGATCATCGGGGAGCGCGCATTCTTGAACACTGACCTGGCCATCAATACTGGTCCCTTTCCGATAAATCGTGGCCCGTATGACATCAGCGGAGGACCAGGCAGCATCAATACCACGCAATTCATTAGGGGGAAAGATGTTGAAGTTGATATACTCCAACTAACCGCTGTGCCATCCTATCGTGTCATCATCAACCTGGATGACTTCAACCACAGCCGCGCCATGCACACCACTGGCCAGAGTGGCCATGCTGCCAGCGAACACTATGATGATATGATTGTTCCCTGGCGGACAATCGAGTATCATGATGTTCTCTGGGGTGTAGACACCATTCGCCAGCAAACCAACAAACATCTCGATCTTAGACCATAGTGGGAGCTAGAAATACTCTTGAGGTTCATTGTGAAGACGCGGCCTGGGCACCGCGCGCTACTGTACATCTTCACTTCACTACTCTTCCTAGCAATCCTGAGCACGAGCGCCCCCCATGCGCAAACCCAGGAGCCTGATCCTGGATCTCGCGTCCTGATCACGGGCGTTGACATTAATGGTCAGGGATTCCCCCTGGCAATTGTCGACTTGCGCCAAGGCACCGCCACAACGCTGATCACCTTTGCCAATCGGCCTGCTTGTGCTCCGGCCGTCTTCCCCGGCGGCGAGACCGTGCTCTATGAGCCGGCACCACTTTCAAGCCCGACCAATGTATACCGCATCAATACCGCCACCGGCGAGCGCAATGCGCTCCCCTTCGCGCCAGAGAATCGCCTGAGTTGTCCAGTGGTCTCACCAGACGGCACAGCTATCGCCTGGATTGATCATTCACGCCCCGAAGCGCCTGAAGGCGTAGCCCACGATACACTGGTCATTACCGACCCAGAGCTTGAAAATCCGGTTCAGGTAACATCGGCGGACAAGATCTTTGATGTACAGTGGTCACCTGGCAGCAGTGTACTGGTGTACCAGACAACAACAGCGGAATCGCCTTTCCTAGAGCTCCATAGTGTATTGCGCAGTGACAGCAGCGAGCCAAAGCTGATCTGGCCAACACAACAAGGGATCGTGCAAGACTATATTTGGGTAAACGACAGTACAGGCCTTCTGATTGCCTATTACACTGAAAGCGAGCTCAATGTTGGCGTGCTTAGCGTAGAATGCATTATCGGTACAGATGAGGCGTGCGAACCGCAATCCCTGGCCAGCTTCGCCACGGATAGCACCGTGTCACTACTGTCGGCGTTCTCGCCGGTCTCACGCGAGATGGTCATTAGCGTTCAGCGGCTCAATCCAGTAACCAACCGACCTATTTCAGATCTGTGGCTGATTGATCTCACCGGCGAGCAGCCCCCCGAGCAACTGACTTTCACGCCCGACATCTACGAAACGGAAGCTCACTGGTCCACCGAAGGCGATGCCATCTACTTCATCGGCAGCCAGCTCGAGGAAGACAACACCACATTTCGCGGCCGGATTTTCCGTTTGGTGTTGGACAGTGACGCACCGGCTGAAATCATCTTCGAATCAACAATCTTCTCGCCCGGGAGCTTCCTGTGGTGGTATCACTAGGGCTGTAACGGCTTGCATGGTAGGCCCAAGCGCGCTAGTCTTAAGATAAGCATAATAATGCATTGGTACCAAGGACGGATAACGTACGAATGTGGAAAGACTATTTTACAGTAACCCATCTTGATGAAGCCCTGGAGCTCCTGGCGCACTACGGACCGTCAGCACGGGTCGTCGCCGGCGCAACAGATATCATCATTGAGATGGAACGCGGCCAGCGTCCTGGTGTAAACGTATTGATCGATATCTCGCGCATACCAGGACTTGACAACATCCAGCTTAGAGACGATACGTTCGTATTAGGCCCACTGGTCAACCATAATCACGTTGTCGGCAGCGAGCCGCTCCAACGCCGCGCTTTTCCTCTCGCGCAGGCCTGTTGGGAAGTCGGGTCACCACAGATCCGCAACCGCGGGACCATTGCCGGGAACCTAATCACTGCCAGTCCAGCTAACGATACGATCACACCACTGTGGGCTCTCGATTCCAGCGTTACATTAGAATCGACCGCGGGTACTAGAACCCTGAACTTCGACGAGTTCTATACTGGCCTCCGGCAGACGGCTATGCGCCCAGACGAGTTGATGACGGCGATTAGCTTCCCTGCTCTTAATACCAACCAGCACGGCGTTTTCCTGAAGCTTGGTCTACGCCTGGCTCAAGCGATCTCGGTAGTGAATATCGCCGCCATCCTGACATTTGAAGATGATGGCGAGCATATTTCAGCAGCCAGCATCGCCCTCGGCAGTGTTGCACCAACCATTATTCGTGTTCCCCCGGCAGAAGAATATCTCGTGGGGAAGACATTGTCGCCCACGGTTATCAGTGAGGCCGCCCACCGCGCCGCGGCTGTCCCAACGCCCATTGACGACATCCGTGGACCGGCAACGTACCGCACCGAGATGGTCAAAGTGTTTACAGCTCGGGCATTGCGCCAGATACGCGCTAGAAACTATCGCGAGACATGGCCCGATGATCCGGCAATGCTCTGGGGGCCAGACAAGGCTATCGTGAAGAAATCACTGCCGACTGGTGTCCGCCATGAACGCGATGCTGGCGATACAATCGTCACAACCGTGAATGGCGAGACCTTCACTGCTACCGGAGGGTCCCACAAGACACTGCTGCGCTTCTTGCGCGAGGATGCGGGCCTACCCGGCACCAAGGAAGGGTGTGCCGAGGGAGAGTGTGGGGCCTGTACAGTCCTTTTAGATGACGTCGCCGTCATGGCCTGCATGGTTCCCGCGCCACGCGCCCACGGTGCACACATCATCACTGTCGAAGGCCTGGCTGAGGGCACAACTCTGCACCCGATTCAGCAGGGTTTTGTCGAGACCGGAGCCGTCCAGTGCGGATATTGCACGCCTGGTTTCCTGATGTCAGGGGCTAGCTTGCTGGACGAGCACTCCTCCCCCAGCCGCGAGCAGATCGCACAGAGTATTGCTGGCAACCTTTGTCGGTGTACGGGCTACTACAAGATCATTGATGCTTTCGAGAAGGCTGCCCAGATGAAGATGGAAGCGCCTCAAGACAAAGAATAATGATATAAGATTAAGGATCAAGCCATTATGTCCGAGGAAATCCGACAGGCATCAACCAAACGCAAGAAAAGTGCATTAACCCCATTGATGGGTCTGGTTCTGGCTATTGCTCTGGCTGTGGCGGCATTCTTTAGTGCCCCCTTGATTGTAGATCTTATGCAGGAGAACATCGAACCGTTCGCCGAACAAACCGAAGACATCAGTACGGACCGGCTGGAAATCGTGATTGCGGGGATCATGTGGCTCCTCTTGTTGTCTGTAGTCGGTCTCATTGCGGCAGCGTCGGCTGGAGGAGACACCTTGATTGACAAGGAAGGCAAGATCATCATGCCCCGTGGGCGAAAACTCTCCGAACGTGAGCTCCAGGCCCTAGAGAAGAAAGTAGCACAACAACGCCAGGAGAAGATCAAAGCGCTGAAGAAGCTCAAAGCCAAGAAGGAACAAGCGGAGCGCTCGGGCAAGAGAAATAGATGAACAGGCAACCTCTAACCATTACGTGTCATTGGGGTGGGCAGAAGCACAAGGGGTAAGCAATTGTCCAAAGAACATTCCAACAACCAGATCGGGGTAAGGCTTCCCCGTATTGATGCCACCGGAAAGGTCACCGGGGAAACACCTTATCCTGGTGATATCGATATCGAAGGCCAGCTATGGCTTAAGATTCGGTACTCGGACCGTGCTCATGCGCGGGTCGTATCCATCGATACATCCGACGCCGAAGCTTACCCGGGCGTTGTGGCAGTTTTCACCGCCAAGGACATTCCGGTCAATGAGTATGGGCTTGTATTCAAGGACCAACCTGTTCTGTGCGGACCCGGCACCAGCAAGGCGGGTGGCGACATCGTCCGCTGTCTGATGGATAATATCGCTGTTGTTGTCGCCGAGACCGAGGAAATAGCTACGGCAGCGGCGAAGCTCATTCATGTCGAGTATGAGAATCTGCCGACGGTATTTGATCCGGAGGCGGCGCTGCAACCTGGTGCGCCCCTACTCCATCCTGATAAACCCCAAAACATCATCTCCCACTACCGGATCCGCAAAGGCGACATGGCCGCGGGATGGGCTCAGGCCGATGTGATTGTCGAAGGCGCATACAGCACCGGGTATCAGGAGCACGCCTATCTGCAGCCGGAGGCTGGCCTCGGCTACATTGATGAAGAAGGCCGGGTTACCGTTGTCGTTGCCGGACAGTGGGTTCACGAAGATCAGGAGCAGATCTACCATGCACTCGATCTGCCCCCAGAAAAGGTGCGTGTCATCTATCCAGCGGTTGGCGGCGCATTCGGCGGCCGTGAGGACATGAGTGTCCAGATTGTACTGGCCCTTGCTGCCTGGAAACTGCAGCGCCCCGTAAAGACGATCTGGAGCCGTGAGGAGTCGATTCTATACCACCATAAGCGGCATCCAATGCGTATCAAGACTCGTTGGGGAGCAACCCGAGAGGGGAAGATCGTGGCCGCTGAGGCCACAGTTATCGGTGACGCTGGTGCCTACAATTACACATCGAATAAGGTGCTGGGTAATGCCAATCTCATGGTCACCGGGCCATATGTGATCCCCAACGCACATATTGATACTTATGCGGTCTATACCAACAATACCCCCACCGGCGCATTCCGAGGTTTTGGCGGTCCTCAAGCAGCTTTTGCAGCCGAGGGGCAGGTGAATCGCCTGGCTGAAGCGCTGGAGATGGACCCCGTCGAGGTTCGGCGCCTCAACGTCCTGGATGAGGGCAGCTTGACGACCGTGGGCACCCCACTACCACCAGGGGTAACAATACGCCAGGTCGTCGAAGCGTGTGCGGCCGAAAGCGACTACTGGGAGCCGGGTAGTGACAGCTTCCAGCGCAGATCATTGACCCAACCTGCGGATCCTGCGCGCCGCCGCGGGGTCGGCTTTGCCTGTGGCTTCAAAAATATTGGGTATAGCTTCGGCTTTCCGGAGCAGTCATGGGCGACCATTGAGCTACATGGTGGTGCCGAAATCGAGGAGGTGATTGTACGCGCTGCTGGTGCGGATGTCGGCCAGGGCGCCCACACGGCATTTGTCCAAATGGCCGCGGAAGCGACGGGCGTTTCTACCGAGAAAGTCCATTTGCTTACACAGGATACCTCCGAAACCAAGACGTCGGGCAGCGCCTCAGCGTCACGGCTCACCTTTATGACTGGCAATGCCATTCGCGGAGCGGCAGAGAAAGCCCTCCAACTCTGGCAGGACGAAGAGCGCCCCGCCAAAGCGACCTACCAGTATCAGCCTCCAAAAACCACACCCTACGACCCCGAAACAGGCAAAAGCACCCCGAATTTTGCCTATGGATATGTCGCTGAGGCCGTTGAGGTGGAAGTCGATATCGAGACCGGCCTGGTGCAACTTGTGCGCGTTGTTTGCGCCAACGATGTGGGCAAGATCATCAACCGGACACTGGTTGAAGGTCAGGTGGAAGGGGCCGTCGTTCAGGCCCAGGGATACGCCCTGATGGAGAATCTGATCTCAGAAGAGGGCCGGATACTGAATCCGTTTTTATCAACTTATCTGATTCCAACCGTTGTCGATATTCCGGTGGAAGTCAAATCAGTTCTGCTGGAATATCCCAATCCTATTGGCCCGTGGGGCGTCCGCGGCATGGCCGAGATGCCCTTCATCCCGTTGGCCGGTGCCATCGCCGCTGCTATCCATGACGCTACCGGCGTCTGGATTGACCGTATTCCGATGACGCCGGATGTTATAGTGGAAGCGCTACGTCAACATGGCATTGGTGCAATCGCATCGTAACCTCCCGGTGGTCGTCATCCGTGGTGGTGGCGATCTCGGCTCAGGGGTTGCTTATCGGCTGTATGTGACAGGCTATCCCCTAGTAATCACCGAATTGGAGCATCCGCTGCTGGTACGCCGCGCCGTCAGCTTCGGTAGCGCCATGTTTGACGGCATGACGAGTGTCGAGGGAATCACCGCACGCCGCATCGAGAGCACGTCTGCGGTGTGGCTCACGCTGAACACAGACGAAATCCCGGTACTACTCGATACGGACGATACATGGCGCAAGCTGAAACCCCGTGCCGTCATCGATGCCCGCGTCGCCAAACGCAACATCGACACCACCCTAGACGATGCCGAGCTTGTGATCGGCTTGGGTCCGGGCTTTGTTGCCGGCGAGGACTGCCACGTCGTCATCGAGACCAATCGCGGCCATCGGCTCGGCAGGGTCATCCGGCGCGGTGGCGCTGAACCCAACACCGGCGTGCCCGGTAATGTAATGGGGGCCGGTGCCCGGCGTGTGCTGCGGGCCCCTGCCCCGGGTTATGTGATAGCTCAGGTTGCGATTGGCGACCATGTTGCTGAGGGCCAGGTCGTAGCGACTGTCGGCGAGGCATCTGTTACCGCCCCATTTGACGGGGTTGTGCGCGGCCTGATCCATGAATCAGTGGTGGTTGACACGGGAGTGAAAATCGGCGATATTGACCCTCGGGCGGTTCGTGAAAACTGCTTCATCATTTCGGAAAAATCGCTCGCGATTGGTGGCGGCGTCCTGGAGGCATTGCTGACTCACGGTATTCATCCCCTGCCCCTGACCGAACTGGCGAGAGGAAGCCACTATGCGGCTCTTTGAAGCACTAGGCGTACAGCGCGGTGATGTCGTCGCCTTCACCGGAGGCGGTGGCAAGACATCCGCCATGATACGCCTGGGCAATGAGCTAAAAGAAGAAGGTTGGCGCGTCCTGGCCACAACCACGACCCGTCTGGCGGAGTCCGAGATGGAATTATTTCCATTTGCCACCCGCTGGCGGGCCAATCTACTGCGGGGCTCGCGCGAGCTTGCACAGATGCTTGACGAGCACGGATTCGTTTTCGTTTACCAGCAGATACGCAGTGACAAGGTAATGGGTATTCCGGATGAGTATGTCTCGCGCCTGGTCGACGAGATGAATGCTGACGTCCTTCTGGTTGAGGCTGATGGCGCGCGCCGGTTACCATTGAAGGCCCCGCGATCCTACGAGCCGGTGTGGCCGCTCGACACAACCATTGGGGTCGTTGTCGCCGGGATGGATATCCTGGGACAACCGCTGGATGAGCACCATGTCTACAACCCCCAGCCAATTCTAGATCGCTACGGTTTTCCGTATGAAGCCCCGATCCAGCCTGCCTGGCTGGCCCAGATTCTGCGAGATGAGAGGCTCGGTCTTAAGGACATCCCTCCCACGGCCCGGGCAATGGTCCTCCTGAACAAAGCCGATTCCCCCCTACTGGAAGCGCGCGCGCGGCGGACAGCACAGATCATTCTGCGCCAACCGCGCGTCGATGGCGTCGCCATTGGCAATGTGCATAATCCACTGGAGCCCGTCATAGAAGTCCAACAGCGCATCGCCGCGATTATCCTGGCGGGGGGCATGTCGCGCCGTATGGGGACCTCCAAGGTACTGCTGCCCTGGGGGGATCGCACGGTTATCGAGGGCATTATCCAGACGCTGTTACCATTCCGTCTGGCTGATATTGTTGTTGTCACTGGACACAAAGCCGGCGCGGTAGAACGCGTGTTGCAGAACTATCCGGTTCGCACGGTCTATAACCCGATGTATGCCAAGGGTGAGATGCTCTCCTCACTGAAATCGGGACTGCGAGCACTCAAGCCGGAAATCTCTGCGGCACTGGTGGTCTTGGGGGATCAACCGCAGATATCTGCCCGGGTTGTCCGGCATATCCTAACGACGGCGGCGCAGCGGAATGATACACTTGTTGCCCCATACTACCAGGGCCAGCGCGGCCACCCTATCCTCATCCCGCGCCGTTATTGGCGACCTCTCCTCAAGCTCCGCAAGGGAGCGCCCCGCGACATCATCAACCAGCAGCCGATCACCTGCGTATCTGTTGACAACGATAGCATCCTACGCGATATCGATACGCCCGAAAAATATGCCCAGGAGAAACGCCTGGCCGGGCTAGAATAGCCAGCACCCGCTACTCCACCGTCGGCAACCGGCGCACCAGCGTATTGAGCGCCCGACGATAGGCGCGCTCCGCCGCTGCCAGGATAATCAACAGATGAGGCTGTCCACGAAACTGCACTGGACGGCAAACCAATCGCCTGCCATCCAAATCATAGAAGAGACTCTCCTGTAGATTTTGCAGCGCGCGCCGGCTCTCGGGGTTATTGAAGATGCGGCGCGCCGTCTCGACAGGCGCACTGGCTGATTCAGCATCGAGCCCGGCGCGCGCGCTTTCCGCAACCACGTTGTTTTGCTCGTCCACCAGCGCAATCACCAGAAAGTGCTCGAGCGCGTCTGCGATAAGGTCTTCAAATGCCGTCATTTGCACCTATTCAATCGACCCTGCCCCGATTGGGGTCGCAGTAGGTACCGGATCCTGAATCCAGATCGTGATCTCACACTGGGCACGTGGATTATTGTCTGTATCGAAGACAACCAGACGGAAACGATACTGCCCAGGGATCAGATCAAGCGGCGAAATCCGGCCGAGCGGGCCGTCCACAACGGGTTCAACACGATCTCCCTGGGTATACACGCTGAATTCCGAGCTTGATGGCCCTTTGATCTCAAACCGGTATTTGGCGAAGTTCTCGATACTGGCCGTGCCGATAACATCAATATCCTCGAAGATGTACATCCCATTGGCCGGGTAGTCAATCCAGGCACGGCTCGTATCACATTTCAGTTTAGGATCATGCGGCCCAATCGTTCCAATCGGTGTGCTGGGCGGCGCTGCCGTGGCCAGGACATCAGTGGGTTGTGGTGATGCGATCTGGAACTCGAAATCGCCACCGCTGCCTGGTGTGCTCGTCATGAACTGCCGTTGGCCAGCCTCAGCCGTGCCGTCTGGAAGACCTTCACTCCAGGCCGGGGAGGCAACGTTACTGACGCCCCAGACCACTACAAGGATCTCAATCATGATGACGACCATCGTCAGTGAACGCCCGCCACGTCGCTCGGCAAGTTCCTTTTCAAGGCCATATTGTGCATAGCGTAACTCGCCCTCGGCAATGATCAGCGATCTGATATTCCAGACAAGCAGCAAACCACAGATTACGTATAATCCCGGTGCCAGGCTTTCGATTAGGGACAGTACATCGCCCATTGTTCACACTCCTCAGAACACACAGAACTATCCATTCACCGCCGGTAAATCTCTCAGGATGCCGCGGATGATACGGATCAGATTGGGCACCGTCCTGGCGCCAACATCCAGGACACTCTCATGCGAGACTTCGCGCTCGATAGCTTGATGATCGATAGTGACGTTGGTGATCGTCGAGAACCCCAGCACGCGCATCTCCCCATGCCGGGCAACGGTTACCTCTGGCGCAGTTGACATCCCGACAGCATCAGCGCCCCAGGCGCGGAACATACGGATTTCTGCTGGTGTCTCAAACGCCGGGCCGGAGAGGCAACAGTAGACCCCTCGCTGCAAAGCAATCCCCTCTGCACGCGCGACCTCTAGAGCTTTGGCACGAAGCGCCAGGTCATAAGCACGTGTAAAGATTGGAAAACGCTCTCCCAAACGGGGATCATTTGGCCCCATCAAGGCATTTTGACCCATGTGCCCAAGCAGGTTGATATGGTCTTCGATAAGCATGATATCGCCGGCGCTGAAGCTGGTATTGATGCCACCCGCAGCGTTGGTCACGATGAGCGTATCGAGCTCCAAAGCCTGCATCACGCGTACGGGGAAGGTGACCTGCTGCATGGTATACCCTTCGTAGAAATGCGCCCGGCCTTGCATCACCAGCACCTGCCGTCCCTCTAGAGTACCGATCACGAGCCGGCTTTTGTGCCCTTTTACACCCGAAGTAGGCCAATGCGGAATTTCTTCATAGGGGATGATGGTCGTGTTCTCAACGCTCTCAGCTAATGGTGCCAGACCAGAACCAAGGATAATACCGACACGCGGGACTTCGTCAAGCCTGTCGATTATCGCGTTGGCAGCCGCCTGATAATCCTCAAACGTGAAGGCGGTCTTAGCCATTCATTTTCTCCTATTCCAATTGTTACAGATCGAAACTGTATATCGTCAAACAGTCATCTAATTGTTAACATCCTGCCCCGGTTGTCAAGCGCTTTTCAGTCTACGGGACAGTTTT
>JAADYW010000125.1 GCA_010092845.1 Chloroflexota bacterium | reverse complement strand
GAGCGCAGGCGTTTGAGCACTTGCCAGCCATCCATATTCGGCATCATGATGTCTAATGTGATGATATCTGGCTGGATGCGCTGCGCTGCTTCAATCCCTTCGCGTCCAGAGTCAGCAGTATATACATGATAATCCGGGTGTGCAGTGCGCAAGGTATCATACAACAGTGTTCTTGCTTCTGCTTCGTCGTCAATAATGAGAACATTGATGATATGTGCGGTAGCATCCGGGGGTGGATGGTGTAGCCGCTGCGCGGCGTCTGCACGTGGCAGACAAATGTGCACGGTGGTTCCCCTGTTTTCGGTGCTCTCAAGGTCAATTGTGCCGCGTGACATCTCAATAAGGCGCTTCGTTATCGGCATACCCAGGCCGGTGCCACCATATTGCCGTGTTGATGTACTGTCAACTTGACGAAATTCCTCGAAAACCAGCGGTAGCTTGTCCTCAGGAATACCAATGCCGGTGTCCTCAATTTCGAAGTTCACCACCTGGCGCTCACCGCTTACCTTGATGCGGATGTGCCCTTGCTGGGTGAACTTAATTGCGTTGTCCAAGATGTTAGTGAAGATCTGGCGCGCCCGCACGCGGTCTACATAGATGGCAGGGGCCGCTGCGTAGTCGCGTATAATTTCCAGCGAACGGCTGCTAATGCCTGGCTCGATGACTCCAATGACCTGGTCCAGGAGGGCGACAGTATCCACGGTTTCAGGATGAAGGACCAGGCGTCCGGCTTCGATATTGCCCAGATCCAGGATATCATTGATCAATCCCAATAAATGCCGTCCATTGCGGATGACTTTCTCCAGGCGATCCCGCTGCTTGTCGTTCAATTGTTTGTCTGCGCCATGGAGCGTCAATTCTGCATAGCCGATGATGCTGTTGAGAGGGGTACGCAATTCGTGGCTCATATTGGCCATAAATTGCCGCTTAAGCCGGTTGGCTTCCTCTAGTTCCCGATTCTTAGCGGTAAGCTCCGCGCTATAATGGGCCAGGGGATCGAAGGTTTGCTCTAATAGGACGGCCCTACCCAGAATTAGAGTTGCAGCAGCCAGCGTAAACGTATTGATTGGAAGCCTCAACGACGGCCAAATGAGAACGATCCAGAGGACGCCAGCTACGACCAGCAGCGGTGCAATCCACAACAGTCGCGCGCGCGGCGTATAGTGGCGATACCAATAGAGGATCACTGCGGTAGCGATTAGCGTGCCGAAGATGACACTTGCCATGAGAAAACCAAGTGCGGTGAACGATGTCTGGTAGTCTCCACTGCTATCCGGCGCTGGCTTATAGCCATCATCCATATGGCCATTCCACATCAAGCCGCCCAAGATCAGGCCGATCAAGATGATCGCTATGGTAGCCTGGGTGGCACGTCCGCGAGGAATGGGCGCGAATCTCAGGGTGAAAACTAGCAGGCCAAAGATGAAGGCACCATAGAACGTATTACTCGTATAGAAGACCGTGTTCGCATCCAATTGGAGTGTGTCAACGAGTCGGCCCAGGCTGTTGGTAATGCAGAAACCAGTCAGGGCAAGTGTCGAAAACGCGAAGAGCTGGTTGGTCAAGTGGCGGGGATTTTGCCAGAGCACCAGCAGGAATAGTGCTGCGCTGACGATCGCTGTGATTGAGTTTGCACCTACCACAATAGCCGTGGTGACTGAGATCTCATCCATTCTTGTTGCTCATATCCGCTTGAACGTGGCCGCTAATGATATCATCAGAGGTCGGGGTGGTTTTGCTTGGGACAGAGGTATCGCTTGTTGCTTGTTGCTCGGCCATACGAATGGCCTGGATCAGTGCGCGGCGCGCGATCGGCTTGCTAATAAATGTCAGGACCTGCTTGTTTTGGGGCGGCGTGAATTGGTCTGTAGCCGAGACGATCACCACCGGGACATCCTGAAGCGTTTCGTGATCCTTCAATTGTTCCAGAACGCCCCAGCCATCCAGCCCTGGCATCTTCATATCCAACGTAATCGCGAGAGGCTTGATTTCCTGGGCACGTAGGAGCCCTTCACGCCCGGATTGTGCCCCTACAACCTGGTAGCCGGCCGGCTCAAGATATCCCTCGATAACCTCGATGGCCTCGATGTTGTCGTCGATGACCAGAATAACGGGTCGGCTTGGGTCCAGATTCGCCTTGGCTGCCCGTTGGTCAGCAGCGGGTTGTTTCACGGAGGCGGGTAGGCTGATGGTGAAGGTGCTACCGCCACCGGGTGTGTTCTCGAACAGGAGTCTTCCGCCGTGCATCTGGGCCAGACGGTCGGAAATCGCCAGGCCGAGGTGGGCTGATTGCTGCTCTGTCGTCACGACCTGGCCACTCTGCAACGTCTGCTTGATGACCTCTGCATTGCCGATCGGGGTGGCGATACCATCATTGCGTATCTGCAGCACGACATGATGGCGACTGGTATCCAGATAGCCAGAGATGGTGATCGACCCATTCGGGCTCAAGCGGACCAGATTAGCCAGCGTGTTCACCAGGATTTGCTGGACACGGCTTTCATCGACATACAGGTCCGGTAATTTCTGGTAGGAGCGGTTGATCTTCACACCGTTTTCCTGAATAAGCGTATCCAACGTTGCCAGAGCCTGGTCAATCAGCAGTGTTGGCGCGATATAGACCGGATACAATTCTAGACGGCCAGCATCTATCTTGCTGAGGTCAAGGACATTGTTGATCAGTTCCAGGAGGCGGTGGCCATTCCGGTTGATCCTGTTAATACGTTCAATATGGTTCTCTGGAAAATCCCCGTAGGTGCCGCCGAGGAGCAGCTCTGTGTATCCAATGATGCTGTTGAGCGGGGTGCGTAATTCATGGCTCATATTGGCCAGAAACTCTGTCTTTCGGTGGCTGGTTTCCTCTAGCAGAGCATTTTTCTCAGAGAGTTCCTGGTACAGCGATACCAGTGGGTTGAATAGCTGATCTTTGAGGACGATGCGTGCGATCAGGAGAATGCTTATGAAGGCGGTGATGTTGTTAATGAAATGGCTGGCGTCCAGCCCGACGATAACCGCCAGACCGCCGATGAATAGTGGCAAAGCCGCAATGATGATCGTGGCTCGCCGTGCTTTTGGATTGCGCAGGATGAACAGGGCGATACCGCCGTTGAGGATGAGCAGTATCATGGCGACCAGGAGGCCAATATCGGTAAGGTGGTATACATAGCGGTGATTGTCCTGGAGTGCTGGTTCTTGCCAGAAGCTTCCCGCGAAGATCAAGACTAGAATGATACTGACCCACGTAGCCTCGAGGATACGGGCTCCCCGGACAAACAGGCGTTCTTCGATTTCCTCGAATTCGGTTACAAACAGGATCAAGCCCAGCATTGCGATGAAGTAGGCGGTACTTCCGGCGGCGATCACTGGTGTGGGGTCGATATCGTAGTAGCGGGCGATAGAGATCACGGCATTGCTCAGTCCCCAGGCTGCCATACCCCCTGTGGTAAGGGCAAGATACTGGTTCAGCCGTGCTTGATGCCGCTGCCAGAGGATGATAACAGTTATTGCGGCGCCAAAAACGAACAGCACGAAGCTACTAACAAGACCGCTCAAACTAAGTACACTGATTGGTGGCATAGCTGATGGCGACCATTCTCTCAGGCCAAAAGGTATTCAATTTCAGTGTATAGTGTGCGCCGGAATTTGCAACCTCAGGGGTGGCTCGCTACAATTTTGCGGCTGATACCATATCTGTGTACTGGAACGAGCAATGAATCTAACCTTATCAGGCCTATTGGCGGCGCTGCCCTTTGGCTATGATGCCCCCACTGCGGACCCACTCATCACGGCGCCGGTGACAGAGAACGCACAGGAAATCCGCCCGGGTGGTGTCTTTCTGGCGCGCCAGGGCCGTTTGACCGACGGTCACCAGTATATTCCGGTAGCCATTGAGAAGGGTGCGGCTGCGATTGTTGGTGAGAAATCCCGCGAGGAAATGGGTTCGCAGCTTAGTGCTGTCCCGTATGTACGTGTAGAGAATGGCTACGAGGCTTTTGGATACCTTGCTGCTGCGTACGAAGGTCATCCTTCGCGGCAACTGGTTATTGTCGCGGTCACTGGCACCAACGGTAAAACAACCACTGCCACTGTGATCTATCATATTCTGAAGGCGGCTGATGTTGCCGTGGGCCTGATTACCACCGTTAGTGCAGTCATCGGCGACCGCGAGACAACAACCGGCCTCCATGTGACCAATCCGCCGGCCCATCAGCTCCAGCGCTATCTACGCGAGATGGTCGACGCAGGCATGACGCATTGTGTTCTGGAGGTCACGTCGTTCGGTCTCGATCAAGGGCGTGTTAACGGGACCAATATTGATGTTGCGGTGCTAACCAATATCACCCACGAGCACCTCGATTGGCATGGCAGCTTTCCGGCATATCGTGAGGCCAAAGCGCGACTATTCCACATAATGAAGGAGACCCCGCGTAAAGGCGATCAGCCGAACATTGCCATTATTAACGCCGATGATCCCGAAGGGCCAGCATTCGCTGAAGCGAGTATCGGTGCTGACTACATGCTCTTGTATAGCATGCACCAACATGATGCTGATTTCTACGCGGATCGAATCCACTATACCCCGCAATACACTTCGTTCATGGTACGTGGCAATGCTGGGGATATTCCGGTGCGATCTCCTCTGGTTGGCCCCTTCAACGTTGCCAATGTGTTGGCGGGTGTCTGCGGCGCTATCAGTGTGATGCCCCAGCCCGAACACCAGCAGCGAATGCTCAACGCGATCCCCTCTGGAATTGCCAATTTACCACAGATTCCAGGACGCATGGAACGCATTGACGAGGGGCAAAGCTTCCAGGCGGTGGTGGATTTTGCCCATACGCCTGATGCACTCGAGAAAGCGCTGGCCGCGGCCCGGACCATGGTGTCTGGTGAAGGGCGTGTCATCGTTGGCTTTGGGAGTGCAGGGCTTCGCGACCGGGTCAAACGCCGTCTGATGGCTGAGGTGGCTGCTCGGATGGCTGATCTGACGATCCTAACGGCTGAGGATCCACGGACTGAATCATTGCTGGCCATTCTGGATGAGATGGTGCAGGGGGCCGAAAGCCAGGGCGCGACCGAGCCGGAGACGGTCTGGCGTGTTCCGGACCGTGGCCAGGCGATCCTGCGTGCCTGCCAGACTGCACAAGATGAGGATCTGGTGCTCGTATGTGGCAAAGGTCATGAACAGAGTATGTGTTTCGGCACCATTGAACACCCCTGGGACGACCGTGAAGCCCTGCGCGCAGCCCTGCGCGGCCGGGCTCTCTCCACATTGCCTTCCGCCGGTGATCCCTATGATCCGTCCGAGCCGTGGCGGACTGACTGACTGGCTTCATCTAGCATCACAACCGTGGCTTTCTTTGCGATTCATTGAAGCTGTAATACAATCAAATCATCATTTCCTTCTTGATGAGTAGAGACTCAGGAAATTCCAGATGTCAGCGGCTTCCAAGAAATGGCTATCGCTTACTCAGGCTTCAGATATGCTGGGCGTTCATCCTACCACCCTGCGACGCTGGGCAGATAATGGTGATGTGCCAGTATATGTCACCCCGGGGGGGCACCGCCGTTTCCTGGAGTCCGATATCGCCGATATGATTGAGAATCGGCTCTCGCCTCACCAGGAAGATGCCGAGAGACTCTGGGCACGCAAAGCGCTGAGCACAACCAAACAGCGCTTGCAGACTGATGGGACGCAAATGGCCTGGCTTGACGTCTTTGATGAAGAACAGCGTCTGCGGCAGCGTGAACTCGGCCAGCGTCTGCTGGAATTGATTATGAACCACATCTCGCGCCCTGTTGACGATGATAGTCTTTTGGACGAAGCCCAGGATATTGCGCTACGCTACGCCGAGAGTTGCCAATCGTTGGGACTGACGGCGGCGCAATGCCTGGAAATCGTCATTTTCTTTCGCGATAGCATGTCCGAGTCGGCGCTACAATTGCCCCAGGTGGCGAGTTTTGATGAGGATATGCTTCTGAGGTTGATGCGCAAGATCAACCAGGTATTCAATCTGATTCAGGTGACGGTGGTCCGCCAGTACAATGCATGAAGAGGTGACAGCGCGATGCGTCGTTTGCCGTGTGCACCGCGCCCTCGTTTGTAACCTGGAGCCTTAGTCCCCGATTTGCTCCAACCTCACGGTTTCCAACTCGCTGAGCGTTTGGTCTATCCGTCCTGGTTCATTCCAGGTGCGCATGAAGACACTCAGCAGATTGAGCATGCGGTTGGCCATTCGTTGGTTGAGGTTACTTACTTCCAGTAACGGGACAAGGTATCCGCTATTGGCGACGAACTCGACACCGCGTTGTTGGTAGTCCGGCATAATTGCCCGGTCGATGGCCGAGGTGGCCACGGCGCGATTGACCTCCGTTACAATCTGCGTCTGCACCGCGGGGCTACCTAGATGTCTAAGGAAGTCGCGAGCCGCTTCTGGATTGGCAGCATCGGCATGAAGATAAGCGCCATAGTAGTGCACGATCTCGCCGTTGGAAACATCTGGGTCGATGACCGGGAACCGGTAGAAGTCCAGCAGTTCCCCTTCCCCAGGATCCAGCGATTCGTAGAGCCATTCACCCAGGAGATACATGACGGCTTCGCCACCGGTGAGCTGATCGACAGCGCCACCGTAGTTTGTGCTGCCGACGTCTTCGGCGAAGCAATTGTGCTCGAAGAGCTGGGTCCAGTGTTCGAAGACGTTGCGAACGCGCTCATCCTCATAGCTTTCCTGGCCGCGCATCAGGCGCTCATGAAATTTTGGTCCATTGAGGCGTAGATTGAGCATGGTGAACCAGCGCGCGACAGGGGGATTCCAGCCAGCGACGGATACTGTAAAGGGGATGTAACCTTCTGCATGTAGCGTGTCACACAATCCGAGTAGCTCATCCCACGTTTCGGGCGGTGTCAGGCCGAGGCTCTCAAAGATATCAGCGCGATAGAATACCGGATTCCATTGGAATGCCATTGGGACAAAATACTGCTTACCATCAACAGTAGCCATGTCAATAACGCTTTGCGGATAGTCGTCATACCAGCCCATTTCAGCCCATAGGTCACTGATGTCGGCAAGGTATCCCTGCTCGATATAGTTGAGCAGTGCGCCGCCTCCAATGAAGCCAGTGATGACGTCCGCGTGGCTATCCGAGGCAATTTCCTGGTCCAGACTACGCAATGGTACTGGCTGGCTGTATATGGCGGTTGCTCGGTGGAGTAGCTCTACCTCATCATTAGGGGCTTGATACTCCGCGACCATCTGGCGTTCCCAGGCGCCATGCGTGCTCCCACCGTAGAAGCTGGAATAGAGTACCTGGTCTTGCTGCTGAGCAGTGGTTGGGGTGCGTGGCATGGCCACTATTGCGGTCAAGACCGCGATGAACACCACTGGTAGGATTTTGCGAGACATCGTTTCCTCCTTACCATACTGCGTCTTTGCAACACCGTAGAGAAGAAATGGTCTGCTCACAAGGGCCAATTTGACGTGATATGATAGGGCCAATCTGATGACGATGACTGGTGAGAATATCATGCATACGGTTTCGCATACGTATCTTTTGTCGATCGTGCCACTTGACCGCGAGTCGGAATCGCCGCTCTATCGCCAGGTGTATGAGGGTGTTCGTCACGCAATCCTATCGCAGCAACTGAAGGGGGGCGTACGCTTGCCCTCCACCCGTGATCTGGCTGATATTCTGAGCGTTTCACGCAACACTGTTGTAAACGCGATTGAGCAGTTGCAGGCTGAGGGGTATCTCGAGAGCCGGGTCGGGGCCGGGACGTTTGTCACGTCGCGGCTACCCGACGATCTGCAATACGTGGCCGGCGCACCAGTAGCCACAACGACGTATGCTTCTGGTGCACCACGGCGCCTATCACGCCTCGGTATCGGCTACCAGCGCTTTCTGGAACGACGACCGGTGTCCTACTCTGAGAAGCCGCTGCGGCCGTTTGCGCCTGGTGCGCCGGATTTGAACGCCTTTCCCTTTCACATCTGGGCACGTTTGATTGCCCGATACTATCAATCCTTGCCACTAGAACGTTTTGGCTATGGGCAGCCAGGTGGCGGATACTACCCGTTGCGCCAGGCCATCGCCGAGTACCTGCGGGCTTCGCGGGCAGTTCGCTGTGAGCCCGAGCAGATCATTATCGTGGCGGGGTCCCAGGCAGGGATCTATCTGGCTACACGGGTCTTGCTAAATACTGATGACCAGGTATGGATGGAGAACCCTGGCTATGGTGGGGCCATGGGAATCCTACGCACTGTAAGTGCGCAATTGGTACCGGTACCTGTCGATGCGGAGGGTTTGCAGGTGGAAGTCGGTATCGCCCGTGCTCCTAATGCACGGCTGGCTTACGTGACTCCTTCACACCAGTTCCCGCTGGGGAGTACGCTCAGTTTGCCGCGCCGGATCCAGCTTATCCAGTGGGCTGAGCGCGCTGGTGCCTGGATTCTGGAGGATGACTACGATAGTGAGTATCGCTATAGTGGTCACCCGCTGGCCGCCCTGCAGGGGGTGGACCGCAGCAATCGGGTGATTTATATCGGCACATTCAGCAAGGTGATGTTTCCAGCCCTGCGTTTGGGTTATCTTGTCGTGCCGCCGGATCTGGTCAACGTGTTCGAGATTGCGCGGCAGGTGGTTGACCAGTTTATGCCGGTTGTCCCGCAGGCGGCTTTGGCCGAGTTTATTATGGAAGGCCACTTCAGCCGCCATATTCGCAGGATGCGCAAAGTCTATATAGAGAAGCGGGATACACTACTTGGCGAAATTGCGCGTCACATTGGCGACCGGATGCGGCCAGGACCAACGGATGCGGGTATGCACGTCAGTTTCACCCTCGAAGGTATAGCCGACGATCACATCGTCACTGCTCAGGCGGCACGTCGGGGTATCGTGGCGCCCGCGCTGAGCCGGTTCTATCTGGAGTCGGAAACGGCCCGGCAAGGTCTGGTTCTGGGATTCACTGGTCCCAGCTTGGACGCTCTGCAGGCTGGTGTGCGCCAGTTGGGAGCCGTCTTGCCCGAGGCTTCGCGCAGGGCATAAACGCCCCTGTTGCTACATCTCGTCTGGCGCAGTCATGCCCATTAGCGTAAGCGCACGGCGAAAGACGATCTGTGCGGCGCGATACAGGCGGAGCCGGGCCTTGCCGACATCATCCGGCACATCGCTGTGCAGAACGCGAACCCGCTCGTACATGGGATGGAAAGCGCGTGCCAGGTCCAATGTCCAGAAAGCGATCTGGTGGGGCGCTAGATTCTCGTAGGCCATCTGGAGTTGCTCAGGCATCTCTAGCATCTTGAGGACGAAGCTGCGTTCTTCCTCGCCGAGCAAGCTGATATCCGCGTTCCTGTCCCAATCCGGGTCATATCCCCGCTCGTCAAGCTGCCGCAGGATCCCTGCGCAGCGCACATGCGCATTCTGAATGTAGAAGACCGGATTCTCGTTCGACTGCTTTACGGCTAGATCGAGGTCAAAGCTTATGTCGTTGTCGGTACTCCGGGAGAGCAGAAAATAGCGAATCGCATCCGGCCCTGTTTCGTCCATGACTTCGTCCAGCGTGATGATTTCGCCCTTGCGAGTGCTCATGCCAATGCGTGTGCCACCGCGCATCAGATGGACAAGCTGGTGCAAGATGACGTCGACTCGCTCCGCGTCGTAGCCCAGAGCGGCCAGGCCATACTTGACAACCTGGGACTCGGTGAAGTGATCCGACCCCAGCACATTGATGGCGCGGGCGAACCCGCGTTCAAGTTTGTTGACATGGTATGCGATGTCGGGGAGAACATAGGTTGGATCGCCGTTGCTACGCACAATGACGCGATCCTGGCTATCGCCCAGTTGGCTACTGCGGAACCACGTGGCGGCTTCGGTACCCTGGCGTTTAGCTTTGATGATTTCTTCCTCGGAGGCACCCTTCCAGGTCACAGCATCGTACGTGTAACCAGCTTTGCCGAGCGCCTTCAGAGTCTCTTTTACGGCTCCGCTATCGTAGAGATCAAGCTCGTTGAAGAATTGATCGAAGCTGATGCCAATACGAGCCAGCGTGGCTGAGATGTTCTTGAAGACGATTTCCTCAGCGTACTGTTTGAAGGCTGTCCAATCCTTGTCGCGCCACGCATCGCCGACTTCCTGGGCGAGGGTATTGCCCAGCTCAACATGGTACTCACCTTTGTAACCATCGTCGGGTAGGTCTGCCGGTTCGCCAAGAGCCTGCAGATAGCGCGCCTGAATACTGCGGCCAAGCATCTCCATCTGGCGCCCGCCGTTGTTGAAATAGTACTCACGGTGGACCTGCCAACCGCACGCTTCAAGGAGGCGGGCGGCCGCATCGCCCACGACAGCCCCGCGTGAACGCCCGACATGCAATGGGCCGGTGGGGTTGGCGCTGACAAATTCCACGATGACGCGCTGCTCGCCGCCAATATCAAGGCTGAAGACATCCGCTCCCGCAGCGATAATTACCTCAACCTGTTGCTGGATCCAGGCCTCGGCTAGCCAGATGTTGATGAACCCCGGCGGCGCGACCTCGACTTTGCCGATTAGCTCGTTTTCGGGCAGATGCTCGCCTATCGTCGTGGCGATGTCGAGCGGTTTTGCTTTGAAAAGGCGCGCGGATGCCATGGCGACCGCTGAGGCGTAGTGGCTCTGCTTGGCTGGTTTGATCGGTATTTCAAGCTCTTGGTCATCCGGAACCGGCGGGAGTGCGCCACTGCTCTGGGCTTGGGCGATGGCACGCCGCAAGATAGCTTCGATCCTTTGAGGTAGCGGGGTGAAGCTCACGCGTCATATCTCCTGGTGTCTTTGCGATTACATGGATAAACTGGCTCGCGTTTGCTCAGGCTGGGTATCCGGGAAGTCCGTCTCTCTAGATCAGCCCTCAGAATTGGTTTCAAATACAAGGCCCTCATCATGTGCATCAATGTGGATAGTGCCGTCTTCAGGCAGGGTGCCGTTTAGCAGGAAGTCGGCCAGGGGTTCGCGGACGTTACGTTGGATGATCCGTCGCAAGGGCCGTGCACCATATTCAGGAGTTTCATTCTGTCTGATCATCCATTGTTGGGCGGCCTGTGTGAAGCTGATACTCAGTCCGCGCTCGGCGCCAAGCTGTTGTTCGCGGGCTAGCATTAGGCCAAGGATATCATACAGGTGATTCTCGCTTAGTGGATGGAAGATGATGATATCATCTAGACGATTGAGGAACTCTGGCCGGAAATGCCCTTTCACTTCACCCAGAACCTGCTCGCGAATCTCATCAGTGATGACCGTTGTACTCAGATACTCGGCGCCCAGGTTGCTGGTCATGATGACCACGGCCTCGCTGAAGGTGGCAACGTTGCCCTGGGCATCGGTCAGGCGGCCTTCTTCGAGTACCTGGAGCAGAATATCGACGATGCGGGAGTGGGCTTTCTCGACCTCATCAAACAGGACCACAATATAGGGTTGGTCTCGTACCCGGTCGGTGAGTTGCCCGCCCCCTTCGTAACCAACGTAGCCAGGCGGCGCCCCGACGAGTCGGCTCACGGTGTTCTCTTCCATATATTCCGACATATCAATCTGTAGCATCGCGTCTTCGCTACCGAATAGAAACTCGGCCAGGGATTTGGCCAATTCGGTCTTGCCGCCGCCGCTCGGGCCCAGGAACAGGAAGGACCCGATGGGCCGGCGGGGGTCTTTCAGCCCGACGCGTGCCGTCTTGACAGCACGGCTAACCGCCAGAACTGCTTCATCCTGGCCAATGATGCGCTGGTGCAAATGTTCGACCATACTGGCATACTTGGTCCGTTCATCGTGGTCCAGATTGCTGACTGGGATACCAGTCATCTGGGCAACTGCCAACGTGATATCCTCACTATCGAGCACGTTATCAGGGAGATCTGGTTTGAAGGCCAGTTGTGCCTGCTGGTTCATGCTGACCATCGCGCCGGCCCGGTGCAACAGATGCGCGGCGCTACGCGGCAGCGGCATGGTGCCAATATACCGCTTGGCCATCCGCACGGCCGCGGTCAAGGCGTTATCGTCGATATCAATATCGTAGTCAGCTGCGAGTTGGGGTTGGAGTACACGCAAGATTTCTAGCGTCTCCTCTTCGGAGGGTTCGTCAACTCGTAAAACCTGGGCGTGTTCGCTGATCGCCGTCACGCGTGAAACACGTTCCTCCCATTCAGGCAATGTTGTGGTCGCGACAATCACCGGATCGTAACTCAGAAAGGCCTTTTGCAAGTTCTGGCCGGATTTCGGAAACTCGGCTTTGACCGGCCCGCCGAAGAAGCGATGCAGGTGCGGCACAAACAGGATCCCGCCCCGGGCGCGCATTATCGCGCTTTGCATGGCTTCGACGGGGTTATCCAGCAGTGCTCGCTCATCGATCTGGATGAATTTCCCAATACCAAGCGGACCTTTTTCTCGGGTAATCAGATGCGCCAGCGCATAGCCGAGACTGCGCTTGCCCACGCCATCTGGCCCCACCAGAATGATATGCCGGTTGATGGACTGTGAGAGGATGTTAATCATGTCGCGCAACAGGGTCTTGCGTTCGTGGATTTTAGGCAGCTCGCCGCTTCGGGCCGCCTCGACATGGTCCATCAGGGTGGCGTTTTTGCGGCGGCGGATTTGTGTGCGGTCGTCCAGGAGATCGTTTGCCGCGCCAGCGGTAATGCCGTGCTGCTGCAAGATCAAACCGGTGCTGACTCGCCGGTCGGTCATGCTGACCAGTAGATGATCGGTGTCGATGTGAACCTCGCCATGCGATTGCGCAATTGTTAACGCATCATCCAGGGCGATCAGCAGATGATGGCTGATGGGGAACTTGGTGCCATCAGGGAGCAGGAAGTCCAGATCACCGTTTTTGTCGTGGCGCGGACCCATCGCTGCGAGCCGGACCTGTTGTTGGAGATGTTCGAGATCGGCGCCGCGTCGCTCCACAAACTGCCGGAGCAAACGGTAGGCTGCCGTATTCTGGTGCTGAATCATGACCCACAAGACAACTTCCGGATAGAGATTACGCCGCATATAGTGCTTGGCCACGTCCGTGGCTTCAACCATGATGGTCTTGAGGTCGTCGGATAAGAGGTTCGGTTTGAGCGATGCCATGCTTCGTCCTGTGGCTTGCTATTCAATAGGCGCTTCTCCACATAATAATAATGAACCTGCTCGTAATGTGCCATATCAAAACGAAAACACCCGCCAAGATACGTTGCGTTGGCGGGTGTTTCAAGTTCCCAGAAGGTGGGTGGTTTACTCAGCCGGGATTTCCAGCGCGACAAGCTGCTCCAGGGCATCACGGAGTGTCGGCTCGGGCAGGGCGCCGGCGGTCTGCCCCACGATCTTGCCCTCCTTGAAGAACATCAACGTCGGAATGCTCATGATCCGGAAAGCCTGGGCCAGGCCCGGGTTGGCATCGACATCGACCTTGGCAATACGAACCTTGCCCGCGTACTCGCCAGCCAGTTTCTCCAGTGTCGGCGCGACCATCTTACACGGGCCACACCAATCGGCCCAGAAGTCCACCAGGACGGGGAGTTCGTGGTTGATTACTTCTTTCTCGAAATCAGCATCGGTCACATGTACAGGTACGTTATCCACAGGTAGCTCCTTATTTTCTTCGGTCTTATCTTTTCCATTCGGGTCTTGCTCGGGTTCCGGTATGAGACCAGCTAATTTTTCGGCCGTGCCCTGGACATCAGTGGCCCAAGGGCGCTGACGCCGTGAGATAACCTCATTGTTGTACCATCCGATCAGCACAGCGTGCTTACCCACACTGAAGCGCTCTTTGAACGCTGGTTCGGCCGCTGTATCAATGATGAGCACCTCAAGGGCACTATAGTCGTTGGCCGCCGCATCGAGCGCCTTGCGAACATCTGTTGGCGGTGACTCGCCATTCGATGATATCCAGAGCATGACTGGCGATGTGCTATGTAGCGCCGTGTTCGCCATTTGCGCATCGGCTTTTACTGCGTTCCTTGTCATGGATAGGTCCTATCCCCAGCTAAGAATGATCTCGTTACCAGGTGGCCAGTGTAGTATAGCAATTCCCGATAGTCTAGATGCTTTCATGGTGGTCGATTTTACAGCTATGGCGAAACTCTAACGGGAATCTAACAGGTTGCCGGCGTGAACACGTAGACAGTACGCCAGTTCCAGCGGATCAAGCGAACCTGTAACCGTGGTTTAACGAGAGTCAAATTGAGTTGGCAGGGTGTTAGGTTTAGACTGTATTCAGGTAGTGAGGTAGTCCTTTTTAGATGTGATAGGGACTCAATGGCAGTGCATCGTTGCCCATTTTGCCGGCAAGTGTTCACCAGCGTCATAGCGGTTGTCGAGCACCTTGAACAGCGCCAATGCCAGGAGGTCTGGCCCAATCACGGCCAAGACGGTGGCAATGGCGCTGAGGCGACAATCGACACTGATGTCCTCCGTGTGAAACTGCCAGCCCTGCCTGGCCTGGCAGCAGAAGACGACTCTACTGGCGGATAAGTTCCCCCACCGCAAGGGAGTGAGGTCGTTCATATGCCTGAAAGGGGTGACTCTACGGGTTCCCACTTTCAATCATAACCGTACGTGAGACACTCAACCCATCTTCTCCTTCAGCCTCAAGACGAAAATACAGTTTCCCCGTGTAGCCCGCCGGTGCGACATACGTCGATTGGCCACGTCCGGCAACCTCGCGCCGTTCCGGTTGACCGCTGCCAGTCTCCCCTAGCAGAGACAAGTGAACGCGCCGTGCGTCCTGGGTTTCCCAGGTTGCTGTCAGCGTCTCGCCCGGTGCGGTCTGTGCCGGGGTCACCTCGAAGCTGATGATAGTAGGCAATGATGGGGTTTGCTCCTGGCTCTGAGGGTAGTCGATGCGAACGACCCGGTTCATCGAAGGTCCGCGCTCGCCATCGCCATAGGTATTGATAACCAGGGAGAAGGTGATGGCATCATCCCGGAAAGTTGCGGGGATACGGATATCCATACTTCCGGTCAGTGGCAAGTCGCTGAAGACCGCTAGCGGCATGGGGGCGGCTTCAGTACCTGCATTACCAGAGGCTTGCGTGCCGAAGTACTCCAGCCAGACACGCGAAGCATGGCGTGTTTCCCAGCTTACGGTCACCGTATCGCCAGGCTGGATGTCTGAGGGGACTGCTGTGAAATAGGCTATTTGAGGAACGGCGGCCGCGGTTGGGAAACGGGTTGGTGTCGGTTGCGGTGTATAGTCCGCGGGGGAAATCACCGGCAGGGTAGCGCAATGGGTATTCGCGCTGATCCAGGTCTCGGGTACCCAGCCGGTCAACGTTTGCGACTGTGGCGCAAAGGCAACCTCATACCAGCCGTTAGCACTACGTGAACGGGCAACCATCTGCCCGCCGTAGCTTCCGATCTCGGCATAATCCATCCCGGGGCCTGAACGGATCGTTATCGTGTCGCCCGTGATTACGCTGACTCTACAGGTTGTGGGGCTTGTCGTGGGTACATCGGGGGTAGGGGATGGCAGCCACAGGTTATCGCAATTGCCACCCAATCGAACATCTTCAATGAATACCCAACCTTGAATGCCACCCTCAGGCGCATAGACCTCGTACCAGCCGGTTCCGCTCGTCACGAGAATCCGGCGTTGCTCGCCAGGTTGCAGAGTCCCGGTAACCTCGTTTTCGCGGCCAGGCCATCGATAAATAGCGACAGGTGTCTCTTGTGGGTTTGTGACGAAGCAGTCATCCTGGCTCAACGTCCTTGTTGGCTGGAGATTGGGGGGCAGGCCGGGCGAACTAGCAGCGCTAGCACTGCCACTACCGGCCTCCTGGAATGCGGGTGTGGCTGTGGATGTTGCATTCCCAACGCCAGCAACTGGGGAGTGGATGTCATTAGGGGTAGCGGTGGGCCGGGCTGCGATTTCAGTGGCAACAAAGGGGGTAAATGTTAGTGTTGGGCTGGAATCCTGGGCGATGGCAGTTTCGGGGCTACCTTCTTGCGCGGCCAGACCGGCTGTATCCCCGTTTTGGCCACCGTCAGAATCTTCTCGACTGCTAAGGAAAACGATCAAGCTGGCGAAAACGGTGACCGCAATAAGTGCCGCGGCCAGCGAGAGAGGTAGGCGGCTCTGTTGCGTTGCGGAACGAGGACCGAGGCGTGTGGGTTGGTTGAGCGCAGTAATCATGGTTGGCTCGGCGCCCTGGCCATTGAAGCGCTTTTCGACCTCAGCGCGGATATAAGGGGCCAGAGGCGGGAGACGGCGGGCCCATTCCTCACTTTGCTGTCGAACCGCCTCGGCAATCGTTTGCCATTCTTCTAGTGCGGTATGCAGTTCTGGGGACCGTGCGAGATGATGCTCAAGCTTCGCTGCTTGTTCGGGGGGCAGCTTGCCGGCAACGTACAGCGGAATGAGCTCCAGTAATTCCTCATGCATCGGTCCCCTCCCGTAGCATCATCGTCCGCCGAAGCGCCTCTTTGGCCCGGTGGAGACGACTCTTCACCGTTCCAGGATTGATCTCTAGTACCTCAGCGATCTCCGGACCCGATAGCTGGTGATAGAAGAACAGCGTCAGTATCTCCCGCTGGTCTGGCTCAAGATAGCCGATAGCGTCGCGCACAGCCGCCTTATCGAACTCGCGGGCCACAGCTTCAAAGGGGCCAGTATCCGTACTCTGCAGGTTGAAGACGGTGTCCACAGAAACCAGCGTTGGCGCATAGCGCCGCCGGGCGTTGATGGCCCGATTGCGTGCGATGACTAGAAGCCACGTCCGCACGCTGCTTTCGCCGCGAAATCCATCTGCGTTTTTCCATGCTGCTAACATAACGTCTTGTAATACCTCTTCCGCCAGTTGGCGGTCGCTTAACCGAGAAACCAGAAAGCTCAACACGCCCGGTCCGTGGCGGGCATATAGCTCATCCAGGGCACGAGCATCACCCTGGGACATTGCCTGCACCAGTTGTCGATCTGGATCAATTGGTATTGAGTGTTCCCTGTTCATCGCTTTCCCCCAGTTGCATCATTGATAGAGACACTGTCGCGCGGCGGGTGGGTCCATATCAAATGCTTTAGAAATGGTTATAGTGTTAAAACAAATGGGGAATAATCTGCAAGAGCGTAGGGAAAACGCAGAAAAACGTAGCCGTGATGCCAGGATGGTGTTAGCGGATATCAAGCGAATCACCGATTGGCCAGTATCACGACTTAGGCGTATGTTAGGACGTACTGGTGCGATTACTTCTGTATACTACGCTGAAACCAGCGCGGCGGTATATTGTGTGATTTGTACAAATTTTGGAAGACGGTGCGATTGGTGTGGCACCCTAAGCAGCTAGATACTACCTGAAGCGATGCTGTTTCCGCGGCTAGCTTCCCCTCAAAAGGTTGGGTTGCTTCTGCTATAATCCCGGCGCCGGTGATTGCCAGAAAAGCCATATTCCACTTTGGAGAAGTCATTGAACGCAACGCCTGTACGTGTGCGGTTTGCGCCGCGGCCTCATGATCCCTTACATCTTGTATCGGCTCGGACTGCCCTCTTTGCCTGGTTGTATGCGCGTCACCACGACGGTGCCTTTATCCTGCGGCTTGAAGATACCGATACGGCTGATGAGGCGACTGGCGCTGCAGCCGATGTTGTTCAGGACTTGCGCTGGCTTGGGTTGAACTGGGATGAAGGCCCCGAAGTCGGTGGGGAATACGGCCCCTATCGCCAACATGAGCGAATGGAGATCTACCACCATTGGGCGGAGTGGCTGGTAGCTCAGGGGCGGGCCTATGTCAACGAAAAAGAGCCGACGATCCGCTTTCGGCTGAATCGGGATACAGTTACCCGTTTGCAGGATGAATTGCGCGGCTGGGTCAGCTTTGGGGCTGAGAGTCTGTCCGATCCGGTTCTGATTTCAGCGGAGGGCTTGCCAACGCATCATCTGGCGCGGGTTGTGGACGATCACCTGATGGCGGTGACTCACGTTTTTCAGGCTGAAGAGTGGCTGCCCCTGGCACCGATCTATTGTCAGATTATGGACGCTTTTGGCTGGGAAAGGCCCCAGTTTGTGCACTTGCCGGCTGTGCTGAATCCAGGGGGCAGCGGACGGCTAAGCCAGCACCGCGCCCAGTTTATGTATCAAGACCGACCGGTGGATGTCGTGGTGCCGGCGTTGCGCAAAGCTGGCTTCATGCCCCAGGGGGTTGCGAATTTGCTTCTCTTGGTTGGCTGGGGGTATGGTCATCAGCAAGAGGTGTTTACCCTGGCTGAAGCGGCTCCGCGTTTCAGGGTGGGGGACATCAAACAGGGCGGCGCCGCCTATCCCGTCCACAAACTGAGTTGGCTCAGTGGCATGCATATTCGCCGGCTGGAGGTAGAGGAGTTGGCGGCTTTGTTGAGTCCGTTCATTGAGGCACACGGCTATCAAGTGGACACTAACAAGCTGGTGGGCATTGTGCCGGCTATTCAGACGCGTATTCGCACGTTGCACGATGGCGTGAAGTTTACGGGGTTTCTCTGGGACCCGGACTTCAAACCGGGGCCAGCAGATGCTATGATCCCCAAAGGACTGGACGGCCCAAGAACACTGGCATTGCTGACGGCGGTCTATGATCTCCTTGAGGATATACAGCCCTTTGCTGCTGATACGCTGGAGCACGCTCTGCGCAACATAATCCAGCAAGAGGGGCTTCGGACCGCTCAGCTACTCGATCCCATCCGGGTCGCGATTACAGCACAACCCGTGGCACCGCCGCTCTTTGCTGCAATGCAGGTGCTGGGGCGTGCTGAGACTCGCCAGCGTCTGGCAGCTTCGCTCGAGGTTTTACAAGAATTTATCAATAGAGGGAGTCTACATTGAGTGATAGACCTGTACGTGTGCGGTTTGCCCCTAGCCCAACTGGCTACCTCCATATTGGCGGGGCCCGTACCGCCCTGTTGACGTGGCTCCTTGCACGCAGCCACGATGGAACATTCATCCTGCGGATCGAGGATACCGATCAGAAGCGCTATAACGAGGACGCGACCCACAAGCTGATGGAGGATCTGCGCTGGCTAGGGCTGGATTGGGATGAAGGCCCAGAGATTGGTGGTGACTATGGACCGTACATCCAGAGTCAGCGCCTTGATCTGTACCAGAAATGGGCGAACTGGCTGGTTGAACAGGGCAAAGCCTATCGCTGTTATGCTACCCAAGAGGAGCTCGCCCGCGCGCGGGAGATCGCTCAGAAGACGACTGGCAAGGTTGCTGGCTACGAGCGCATGCATCGCTATCTCTCGGATGAAGAACGGGCCAAACTTCAAGAAGAACGCGGGAGTTATGTGATCCGCTTTGCGATGCCGCTGGAAGGCAAGACTGAGGTCTACGATCGCGTCCGCGGCAAGATCGTGTTCAACAATGCCGAGCAAAACGATGCGGTGCTGCTCAAGTCCGACGGTTTTCCCACTTACCATCTGGCGATGGCGGTTGACGATCACTTTATGGAGATCAGCCATGTGACGCGCACTGAGGAATGGATTCCCTCGGCCGGGTTGCACCAGCAACTCTACCAGGCTTTTGGCTGGGAACCGCCGGAATGGGTTCACATGCCCGTGATCTTGAATCCCAATGGCAAAGGCAAGATGTCCAAGCGTAACCCGCCTGTGCGCGAGGATGGCACCGTGATTCCAGTGTTGGTCCATGATTATCGCGAGGCCGGTTACCTGCCGGACGCGATGGTCAACTTCTTGACCAATATTGGCTGGAGTTTTGGTGATGATCGCGAGGTCTTTGACGTTCAGGAGACACTGAATGAGTTCACGATCTCGCGCATAAGTCCCTCGAGCGGGGCCTTTCCGGTCTCCAAGCTGGACTGGATCAACGGGGTGTATATCCGCCAGAAAAGCACGGACGAACTGGCCGATCTGCTCCTGCCATTCCTGGAGCGGGTTGGTTATCAGGTGGACCGCGAGAAGTTAGCGGGCATCGTTCCCCATATTCAAGAGCGCTTGAAGACGCTTCAGGAAGCTGCGGAATGGACCCGATTCCTGTGGATTGAGGAGTTCGCGCCGGCCCCGCCGGAGGACCTTATCCCCAAGAAGCTTGACGCGGCTCAGTCGCTGGAGCTCCTGCGTGCGGCTTACGCAACGCTGCGCGATCTCGATAATTTTGGTTGGGAGACCCAGGAAGCGGCTTTGCGTGCACTGGCAAAGGAGCACGGCGTAAAGGCTGGCCAGTTGTTCAACCCGCTGCGGGTCGCGACCACGGCACAACAGGTAGCCCCCCCCTTGTTCCAGTCAATGGAAGTGCTGGGCCGGGAGGAGACATTGCGCCGCATTCAGCTTGCGATTGCGGCGCTGGAGCGCCTTGTGGAGGATGAATAGACTAAGGTCCGGGATGAGCCCGATTGGAATGGCTCGTCCCGGCCGCATGACCCCGGCTCCGGTTACTTATTCTGCTTTTTCTTCAGCTTGGCCCAGGTGTCCTTCAAGGGGACCGTACGGTTGAAGACCAGCTTCTCGTCTCTCGAATCGGGATCTACACAGAAATATCCCTGGCGTTCGAATTGGAAACGGCTACCCGGTTCGGCCCCGGCTAGGCTGGGCTCGATGTAGCATTTCTCAAGGACTACTAACGACTCCGGGTTGATGAAGTCCGTGAAGTCTTCGCCTTCACCTGTTTCGTTAGGATTCTCCTTCGTGAAAAGAGTGTCATACAGCCGAACCTCGGCTTCCAACGCATGTGCTGCCGATACCCAATGGAGGGTGGCTTTGACCTTGCGGCCATCCGGTGAGTCACCGCCCCGGGTGGCGGGATCGTAGGTGCACCGTAGTTCAACGACGTTACCATCTTCGTCTTTGATGACATCCGTACAGGTAACGAAATAGGCGTTCCGCAACCGGACTTCGCGGCCCGGCGCCAATCGGTAGAACTTCTTGGGAGGGTCTTCCATGAAGTCGTCCTGTTCGATATACAGAACGCGCGAAAACGGCACCTTGCGTGTCCCTGCGGCTTCATCTTCGGGGTTATTGATCGCATCCATCTCCTCGACCTGGTCTTCAGGATAGTTTTCGATGACAACCCGCAGCGGTTTCAGGACGGCCATCTTGCGCAGGGCGTGCAGATTGAGGTGTTGACGGATGAAGTATTCCAGAAGCTGCAACTCGATAACGGTATTGGTCTTGGTCACCCCGACATGATTGGCGAAAGTACGGATCGCCGCCGGGGGGTAGCCGCGCCGGCGCATCCCCGAAATCGTCGGCATGCGTGGGTCGTCCCAGCCGGCCACGCGCCCCTCTTGCACCAGTCGGATCAGCTTGCGCTTGCTGAGCACCGTATAGGACAAGTTGAGGCGAGCGAACTCGATCTGCTGGGGGTGATGGACACCAAGCTGGTTCAGATACCAGTCATAAAGTGGGCGATGATCCTCAAACTCCAGCGTGCAGATCGAGTGCGTGATGCCCTCAATCGAGTCGGATTGGCCGTGGGCCCAGTCGTAGGTTGGATAAATACACCACTTGTCGCCGGTGCGATGATGAGCGGCGTGTAAGATCCGGTACATGACGGGATCGCGCAGGTTGATATTGGGCGACTCCATGTCGATCTTGGCGCGGAGTACGCATTCGCCTTCTTTGAATTCACCTTTGCGCATCCGCTCTAGCAAGTCAAGATTCTCCTCGACCGAGCGGTTACGGTAGGGGCTGTCTTTGCCTGGCTCGGTAAGGGTGCCGCGATACTCGCGGATTTCCTCGGGACTTAAGTGATCGACATAGGCTTTGCCCTGTTTGACAAGCTGGACAGCCCATTCGTACAACTGGTCGAAGTAGTCCGAGGCGTAGAACAGCCGGTCTTCCCAGTCGTAGCCAAGCCAGCGTATATCCTGGATGATGGCGTCAATATACTCTTGTTCCTCTTTGATGGGATTTGTATCATCAAAGCGCAGATTGCACTTGCCGCCATAGTCCGCCGCAGTCTCAAAATTCACGGCGATGGACTTGGCGTGCCCGATGTGCAGGTAGCCGTTGGGTTCAGGTGGGAACCGCGTGTGAACCTTACCGCCAAAACGCTGAGCGTCCATATGCCCCGCGATGATGTCCCGGATGAAGTTTGAGGGGCGCGTATCCGCTGTTTCAGGGGTTTTCTGCGTATCTGGATTTGGCATCGCTGCTTAACTTTCATTGGATTGATTGTAAATAGGCGATTCCGTGTCGTATGTCCAAGATTGAACCTAGAGAATAGCGCAGGCTTGCGATCCTGCAAAATCTGAACAGGCTCGATGTCTGCGAGGTGGGTAAGCGCATGACGATAGCAACTACTCCGCGGCTTCAGATCGACGGCGACAAATGCCGGCTTGGCGCTGGGCCACGAATGCCCTTAATCTCTGCGCTCTGCGTCCACGGGTTGCATGGTGACCAAGGGGATTGTGTCGAGGCTATGTGCTGCACGGGAGTCTTCGGTGTTGGGGAGGCGGGCCTGCATGCTATACGGCCCGGTCCAGGTGACTTCCACATCGACCAACTGGCCCTTCCAATTCCGGCTTTCATCCTCAAAGAAGACCAGCTTGTTCTGTGGCGTACGACCGCGCCATTTCCCCTTGTGTGTATCCTCGACAAGCACCTGGACGGTCTGGCCAAGATATTGCGCATTGATCTCCGCCTGGACCTGTCCCTGAACTCGTTCCAGCATCTGGTGACGGCGCTTCTTCTCGCGCTTGGGGACATCGTCTTCCATGCGCCGGGCTGAGACCGTCCCCGGGCGCGGGCTATACATCGCAAGATGGGCCTTATCCAGCTTGAGTGTTTCCAGCACGTGGTAGGTCTCCATGAATTGGGCTTCAGTTTCACCAGGGAAACCGACAATGATATCAGTGTGGATTGCAACGCCCGGGATTGTTGCGCGGATCTGCGCGACGAGATCACGGTATTGTTGGCGGGTGTAGCCGCGTTTCATGTTGGCAAGCACAGTGTCATCGCCTGCCTGGATCGGAACCTCAATATGAGGCATGATTCTTGGCAGTTCCGCGACTGTTTCCAGTAATTTCTGGGTCATATAGTTGGGATGGCTGGTGAGGAAGCGAATACGATAGACGTCTTCTTCTTCGGCCACGCGATGGACGACACGCAGGAGTTCGGCCAGGTTGGGGCCGTCCGAAATATCCTTGCCATAGCGATCGACGATCTGGCCGAGCAGTGTGATCTCCTTAACACCCTGGCGCGCCAGAGCCCGCACATCGCTCACGATCTCGCCCACCGGGCGTGAGCGTTCGACTCCTCGTCGGAAGGGGATGATACAGAATGTGCAGGCATGGGAGCAGCCATAGACCACCGGCACATGTGCCGAGATGAGATCGCCGCGTTCGTGCACGGGCAACACAAGGTCGCGCTCGGGTTGGGGTATCATCTCGTCCATATACTGGTTAAGCCGTGCCCGTTTGGCGACTTCTTCGGTAACAGCATCGGCCTGCGTTGTACGGTCTTGTAGAAAGGCGGTCAATGGCTCGACCTCACTGGGCGGGATAAAGACATCGACATAGGGCGCCTTTTTGCGCAGGCGCAGCGGGTCCTTGACGCCGACCAGACAGCCCATCAAGCCGATCACCAGGTTGGGATTGCGCTCCTTCTGCTTCTTAAGGAGCTGTAAGCGGCCCCAGGCCTTATCTTCAGCTTGTTGGCGCACAACGCAAGTGTTGATGATCTGTACCTCAGCGGTATCCGCTTCGTCGGGATGCGCGGCCTGGTATCCCATACCCTCCAGCGCGGATGCTAACCGCTGTGAGTCGGCGACATTCATCTGGCAGCCAAGTGTCTGGATGTGATACTTCATCGCTAGCCTATTCCGATAACCCGGTGTCGATTTGCACGATATTTTCAATATCAATGTGCATAATTGTATCGGGCCCGCCCTGGCTGGGTCAAGGTGCAAGCCTTGGTCTGCTTGAGCAAACAAAAAGGCGCAACATAGTGTCACGCCTCTGGGGGCTATTCGGGCAGAATGACACGGGTTTCGATCAGTCTACCTCAACCTCATTCAGGCGATAGCCAATACCCCGTACGTTTACCAGGATATTGGGGTCCTGTCCGACGTTTTTGAGCTTGCGGCGCAAGTTGCTCACGTGGGGCCGAATGACTTCACGTGCTTCGCGCTCTTCGGCCATATAGCCACGCACTTCGCGGACTAGCTCAGAGCAAGGCACCACACGACCACGATGAGCGGCCAGATACAGGAGCAGATCGAACTCGGTGGGCGTTAGGTCAATCATCTTACCCTCAACCTCGATCTGATACCGGCCCGGGTAGATGGTCAACGGTCCGATATTCATCGTTGTCGTCGTCGTGCTGATCGGCGTGGGTGGATATTCCTTAACCGGCCGGGCAGACGGAGCCGGGGGTGGGGACATGGTCGTGCCGCTCAGTTCACTGGCATTAGTGCGAATCGAGGACAGGAGCTGACGCCGGCGGTGGAGATTACGCGCCCGTTCAACGCCACGCTTGACGCTGTCACGGATGTCTTCACTGGTGCTGGGCTTAATCAGATAATCATGGGCACCGAGCCTTAGGCTCTCGACGGCCGTGCCCAGGCTCGCATACCCCGTCATGAGGATGACGACGGCATCAGCAGACTGTTCCTTGATGCGCGCCAGCAAGTCGACACCACTGATACCCGGCATTCGAATGTCCGTCAGTACCACGTCAAATTCCTGGTTCGCCATGACATCCAGGGCTTCTTCACCACTTGAGGCTGTAACAACGTGGTAGCCAACACGTTCCAGTGTCTTTGTCACCGAATAGCGGATTGCACCTTCGTCATCAACCACAAGGATCGTTGCTTCAGAGTTGTCTATTGACATTTTTCATTTCCACCCGAATTGTATATTTACACACCATCAATTATAGGTAAATTTTTGTTTGCTCGCAAGGGGAAAATAACGAATTAGTAGTTGTCTAATAAAGAATTATATGAATCAAACATAAATGCATAGTAAAGCCGATTCATAGATTGTCTATCATGTACATAAGCTTATCATCATGGGTGGGGAGTGTTGTATAGTCAAGGCTGGCATTGTAATGGCTTAGGGAAATCGTGCTCATTAATTGGCCCTTTTCCGGTACACTCAGGTGAGTAACCCAACGCAATTAGGAGTAATGGCTATGTTGTTGAAGCTTTCACTGGCACCAATTGCCCGGCTTGGGTATCGACAGCTTCCCGATTGGGCTCAACCAGACCATCCCGTGATGCGCAATGTTATGGGGCACCGCACATGGCGCTGGCGTCGCTTTCTGCTACAGTTGGCGGGTGTCGTTGGTATCAGTGTGGTAGCCTTAACCGCTAGCTACTTCGCTAACCAGGACAATGGGGATGCGCCTCCGCTGCGCGAGGTGCTGTACTGGCCTCTGGTTCTGGCCCAGATCGCCGCCATGCTATTCGCGGTAGCCATGACGGCCAATACGGTTGCTATTGAAAGGCAAAAAGGCACCTGGGATTCGCTCAAGATGTCGCTGAGTGGCGTTTCGATGACACTCCGCGCTCGCTGGGCGGCGGTATTCTTCAGGTTGGGTTGGCTCCTGCTGGTGATTTCGCTGGGGCGAGCGGTGTACATTGGGTTGCTCTTGGATGACTTGGTGGAATTCCAGGGTCGAGCACTGGACTTGCGCATCAGTGGTATTACACCAGACGTCTCGCTGGATCTGGCGGTTATCTTGATGGCTGCCCTGATGACTGCCTTCATTCTCGAGCCGTTTGTTGCCGTGGCCCTGGCGGGTGCTATCGGCCTAGGGGTCTCGGTTCTCACCCGAACGCGTTCGATTGTAATCCTGGGGCTCTTGTTGTTGATCGGGGTGCGCTTGGCGATTACGGTGGCAGCGATTGTCGCGGGAGGAACAGTCTTTGAGGGTGATCTGGGTGTGACTACTGAACTCGCTGAGCTGAGTGACACGCAAGCCTGGTACCGGTTGGTATTCGCCTCCAGCGAAGGCGATATGATGTTGAAATTGCTGAATCTTGATACGCTGGGGCAGGTCTGGGCGGATGTTCATTACGCGATATATATCGGGGCGGCACTACTTGGCGTGGTGTTGGTCCAGGCGCTCATAGCGAATGTGCTGGTGCTGCTGGCGGCGTGGTGGGCAGCCCGACCTTCGGATGTATAGCTGCCCATTGTGAGGATACGGTTCATTGGTTGTTATTCGGATAGCTGACTAAGATGTGGTTATTGTTCAAAGCCCTGCTGGCAATCCTGATTCTGACTACGGGGGTGGTTTCTCTGGCCGCGGGACAGCGCCTGTGGGTGGATTCCTATGTAATCGATGTGCTGGCGGTTGACAAGGATTGTGGACAGAACTGCTGGTTTCGTGTGGCCCTGGATGGCTCAATGGGCCGCAAGCAGGTCAACACTGCGCTCGCCGCCTTTGAGACTGAGGCTTTGCCCTCAAGGGGCAGTTTGATGCGCTTTCTTCTGTACGATTCCGGGCAGGATCCGGCAATTGGGTCAGTTCAAGTGCGGCTTCAGAATGGCGTCGCCGGTGAGGTTTGTTTTTTCAGCCGAACATTCACTCTGGCTGATGTTGTGGCGGCGTTTGGTGACCCGGTTGCGTTCTGGATTGACTCCAGTCGCAGCCGCTTCTCGCGCTCCAACCTAGGGGCAACGACGCTGGAAACCTTTGAGATGGTTTATGACACCCCACCCATGCATGTCCTGGGCAGCTTTGAGATGAATGCAGACGCTGCACGATTGCGCTTGCCCCAGTCGGCAAGAGTGGATTCGCTGTGTACACCCTACTATCTCGCCGATGATCGGGAGCGTCCCCAGCCCCTGGTTTGGCCAGAATGGCGGGGTTTTGGTGTACCGGTAGAGACCTATGTCGCGAATCCGGTGCGTTAGGATGGCCCCACGCTTATCCCGTAGTGGGCGCCAAGCTCCTGGCGGATGTGTTGCCGAAGCTGGCTCGCGGCCTCATTCTCGAGCTTCTTGATTTCGTTGATTGTATCTGCCAGCGGTGAGAGGTCGCTGGGTGGCAAGTTGTTGAGCCGGTTTAGACTATGGGCAACTTTGCCCGCGTATTCGGCGGGGAGATCACGCACAGTTACAGGCAAGAAAATCGACCATTGGGAGGATTTGCCCAGCATCTCTCGTAAGGGCTGCTTCAGTGCGGCTTTCCACTCGCGTAGGGTTTCATCACCCGAGGTGTACTCCAGCGTTGCTTTAACCTGCCCGATGTAACCGGCAATCTCAGCGTAAATCGCGAGTTGTTTCTCCTGCAACAAACGGTACTGGATAAAGCGTTCGTAGTACCGATGATAATAATATACAAGGCCGCCCGCAGTGCCCAGTGCGGATCCCACAATTGCCAGACTCAAGAGTATCCATTCCATGGTAGCCTTCCTGTGGTCACTGACTTGGTAAGATTCTAATCGTATATGTCCCGGCAGTGGTCGGGGTCGCTCCTGCCACGACTACTGCGTAGGCGGTGCCCGGGGTGGAAGTAAAGGTGAGTGATGCGGTCTGGCTCGCAGATGATGCGGTTTGTGTCTCGATGAGGGCGCTATTTGGTGGTCCGTATAGGCGTACTGTTGGGGTGAGGCCACCGCCGGTTGAGACAACGGTAATCTGCCAGGCAAGTGCGGCTGGTGCCCGGAAGATGTAACCTTGCTTTTGCCCGGCGCTAAGCGTATGATCGATGCGCGTTGGCACAGTAATCACTTGCCGGGCATCGACCGCCTCTGGAAATCCATTATCAAAAGCCGCGCCAGGATCGAGCGTGGGACCTGGGCTCAACGGTTCTCCGGGAACGATGATGTAAGTAGTTTCACCATCATCCAGCAGCGCCAGAACCTCCATTGAGATGACGGTCATGATACCGACCAGCAACCCTATCGCAGCGAGCAAGCGCCAGCGTCGCGTCACGAGACTGCGGGGCGCCGCAGTCGCTTTGTCCTCGTGGTAGGTCTGAAAGGCCCGTGTTTCAGTATCGTCGGGAAAGGTATCTGGGGGCAGTCGCCACCGGCTCAGCATGATCGCACATCAGATCGTTGGTTATCTTCAATTCTGGACAAACTAACCATATATTATCAAACCAGGCGGCGCTACAAGCAAATATCGCAGCCTGATTGGTAGCTCCTTGCTATGGGGGACGCTGACAATGATTGAAACAATTGCGTTTGCAACTGGGATCTTTCTTATGCGAGTGCTGGGCAATGCAGTGACTACGTTTCGTCTGGTGATGTTGGCGCGTGATCGCGAGTTCGTGGTGCTGATTCTCGGCTTCTTCGAGTCCTTGATCTTCGCCATTGCGATCGGTGCCGTTGTTGCGAACCTCGACTCGCTCATAAACCTGTTTGCCTACTCAAGCGGCTATGCTGTCGGCGGATCGGTGGGCATCTGGATGGAACGACAACTCACACTGGGCTATGTTGCCCTGACTGCGATCAGCAAGGACAACGGCCCTGAAATCGCTGAGGCGCTGCGGGACAAAGGTTTCGGTGCGACTGAGGTGGTCGGTCATGGCGCAGATGGTAGCGTATTGATGATCGAGACCATTCTTGAACGGCATAATCTCCAGGCGGCTATTGCGACGGTCCAATTTATCGAGCGCGATGCCTTCATTACAACGCTCAATCTTCAGAGCCGGCAGCGGGGATACATTCCTGCAGTGCGCCCCGGCCTGGCACGGATGCTGAACCGGCACGGACGGACTTAGTCTCATGAGGAATGGCGCGATTTGATGGCGGCCGAGTTAGTTGACGAGTTATAAGCAAGCGGGGTACACTATGTTGCCGCACATTTGTTCGCAAATGGTTGATATGAAGTAGCGCTTTAGCCGCAAAAAGGAACCCATGTCCCAGGATAAAATCATTGTGCGCGGTGCGCGCGAACACAATCTGAAGAATATTGATGTCGAGATTCCGCGTGACAAGTTGGTAGTCATTACCGGCCTGTCGGGGAGTGGCAAGAGTTCGTTGGCTTTCGATACGATATTCGCGGAAGGTCAGCGTCGGTATGTCGAGAGCCTCTCGGCCTATGCCCGGCAATTCCTGGGCCAAATGGAAAAACCCGATGTTGACCAGATTGAAGGATTGAGCCCGGCGGTCTCGATTGATCAAAAGGGCGTCAGCCAGAATCCACGCTCGACGGTTGGTACCGTTACGGAGATCTACGACTATCTACGTTTGCTTTATGCTCGCGTCGGCCGGCCCCATTGCCCAACCTGTGGCCAGCCGCTCGAGGCGCAAAGCGCCCAGCAAATTGTTGATACTGTGGCGGCGATGCCTGATGGTACGCGTATTCAGGTGATGGCACCGATTATCAAGGACCGCAAAGGCCGTCATGAGAAGGTCTTTCGTGATATTCAGCAGGCTGGCTTTGTCCGGGCGCGGGTCAACGGTGAGCTGGTCGAGGTGGACAATCCGCCCGCGCTCGACCGCTACAAAATGCACACCATCGAGGTAATTGTCGATCGTATCGTCATTCGCCAACATGAAGACTCCGCCAGCGAGGAGGCCCAGAGCGCGCTTTCGCGCTTGACCGACTCGATTGAGACCGCACTTGAACTCGGCGACGGGTTTGTGATTGTCGGTGATGTGTCCGATCGTGATGATCCCGTTGACTACCCTTATAGCGAGCATCTGGCCTGTCCCTATGGACATGGCAGCTTCCCCGATTTGGAGCCGCGAACATTCTCTTTCAATAGTCCGCATGGGGCTTGCTCGGCCTGTCAGGGCCTGGGCGTGCGCCTGGAGATTGATCCTGAGCTGGTGGTGCCCGATCCCGAGCTGAGCCTGGCTGAAGGTGCGATCCAGGCGGCTGCCTATCCTCAGAACCGCGACTCATACACCTACCAGATATTGGCCAGTGTATGCGAGCAACACGGCATCGATTTTCACGCGCCATGGCGTACGCTAAGCTCTGCGGAACGTGACGTTGTGCTTTTCGGCACCGGCGACGAAAAGATCCCGGTGACTTATGTTACCCATGAAGGCGAGAAACGTATCTATCGCACTCGATTCGAGGGAATTATCAATAACCTCGCGCGCCGTTACGATGAGACAACCTCCGACTATATGCGTGCCCGTATCGAAGAGGTGATGACCGAGCGCCCATGCCCGACCTGTGGCGGCAAACGGCTTAGTCCCTGGGCGCTGGCGGTGACGATTGCCGGCGAGTCGATCCATGATGTCACCACCATGCCGGTCAAGCGATTGGCGGGTTGGGTGGCTACAATCCAATCGAATGGCGATGTTCTGACCCCGCGCGAGGCCGAGATCTCACGCCAGGTACTCAAGGAGATTGCTAGCCGGGTCACGTTTATGGTTAACGTTGGGTTGGACTACCTTACGCTCAATCGGTCTGCTGGCTCGTTATCGGGCGGCGAGGCGCAGCGTATCCGGCTGGCGACGCAGATTGGCTCGCGCCTGACTGGCGTATTGTATGTTCTCGATGAGCCGTCTATCGGGTTGCACCAGCGCGACAATGAACGCTTGATCCACACCCTGGAGGGGATGCGCGAGCTGGGGAACACCTTGCTCGTTGTGGAGCACGATGACGAGACAATGCGCCATGCGGATTTCATCATCGATATGGGCCCCGGCGCGGGGGAACACGGCGGCCAGATTGTGGCAACAGGCACACCGGCAGAGATTATGGCCTTTGATGGCAGCATCACGGGCGCTTTTCTCAGCGGCCGGCGCCGGATTCCAATTCCTGAAACGCGCCGTAATGGGAATGGCAGCAAGCTGGTTGTGCGCGGCGCGCGCGCGAACAACCTCAAGCATATCGATGTTGAGATACCGCTAGGTAAGCTGGTGGTAATCACAGGGGTGAGCGGCTCCGGCAAGTCCACCTTGATGGTTGATGTACTGTACCGGGCTCTGGCGCAGAAGCTCTACAATAGCCGCGAGCGGCCAGGTGATCACGATGGCATTGACCACATTGATAATATTGACAAAGTCATCAATATCGATCAAAGCCCGATCGGGCGCACGCCGCGCTCGAATCCAGCGACCTATACCAAGATGTTCGACGACATCCGTAAGCTCTTCGCCCAGTTGCCAGAGAGTGCGATCCGTGGTTACTCGGCAGGACGCTTCTCGTTCAACGTGAAGGGCGGTCGTTGTGAGAATTGCCAGGGACAAGGGCTGCTGCGCATTGAGATGCAGTTCTTGCCGGACATCTATGTGGAATGTGATGTGTGTCATGGAGCCCGCTACAATCGTGAGACGCTTCAGGTCAAGTACAAAGGCTATAGCATTGCCGATGTCCTCGATATGACTGTTACCGAGGCCATGGTTCTATTCGAGAATATTCCCCCAGTTTTCCGTCGCCTGGAAACCCTGGAGTCAGTCGGACTAGGCTATGTCCGCATTGGGCAGTCGGCGACGACGCTTTCCGGCGGCGAAGCTCAGCGTGTCAAGCTCAGCCGCGAGTTATCGAAGCGAAGCACCGGGCAGACTCTCTATGTGCTGGACGAGCCTAGCACAGGTCTGCACGCCGCCGACGTGGAACGCCTTATTGCCGTCTTGCAGACGCTTGTCGATCGCGGCAATACCGTCCTCATCATTGAGCACAACCCGGACATTATCAAAGTGGCCGACTGGTTGATTGATCTGGGGCCGGAAGGCGGCGATGATGGTGGCGAGGTTGTTGTTGTGGGGACGCCGGAAGAGGTCGCAGCCTGCGAGGCTAGTCACACGGGCGTCCATATCCGGCCCTACCTGGCGGGTGAACGCTAACGCCGCCAACGGGTATACACATTAGATGAGTCGACCGCTGACCATATTGGCTATGATCAGCGGTTTTTACATGCGCTTGGCACAAGGAGAAGGTAACTGCGATTTTACCGGTGCTTAATCCAGGCTTGGCTGCCTATAGTACAATTTAACGAAACTGTCTATAGCGACGCGATGTAAAATTGTGGGAAGACTGTGCGTCAGAATGCAAATCGAACGTCGGACTGAGGGAGCAATAAGATGCGTCGAATCGCTGTAATGACCAGCGGTGGTGATGCACCGGGCATGAATGCTGCGATACGTGCCGTGGTGCGCACCGCAACGGCTCGCGACATCGAAGTCTATGGAATACGGCGCGGTTATACGGGGTTGTTGGCAGGGGACTTTGAGCGGCTTAGCAACCGCGAGGTCAGTGGTATCCTGCAGCGGGGTGGTACTATTCTGCAAACAGCGCGCAATGACGAGTTCAAGACGCCACGTGGCCAGAAGCGTGGCTTGCGCCGCCTCAATGAGCATGGAATCGATGGAATGGTGGTTATTGGGGGCGATGGTAGCCTCAATGGGGCGCTGTCGCTGCATAAATCCGAGTTTCCGGTCGTTGGTATCCCCGGCAGTATCGACAATGATATCTGGGGTACCAACATGAGCATCGGTGTCGATACCGCGCTCAACACGATCCTGGACGCGATTGACAAGCTGCGTGATACCGCGTCGAGCCACGAACGTGCGTTTCTGATCGAGGCGATGGGGCGCAATTGTGGCTATCTCGCGCTGATGAGCGGCATCCTCGGTGGGGCCGAAATCGTCTCAACGCCGGAGCGCCCGGTCGAGCTGGAGGAAATTGCGCAGGCGCTTGATGATGCCTATACCCGCGGGAAATCGCATGCCATTGCAGTGATTGCCGAAGGCGCACAGCACAAAATTCAGGAGGTGAGCAGCTACCTGGAAAAGCATCCGTGTGGTTTCGAGGTCCGCCTGACGATCCTGGGGCATGTCCAGCGTGGGGGAAGCCCATCGGCCTTCGATCGCCTGTTGGCAACGCGCATGGGGGTTGTTGCTGTCGAGGAATTGGTATCCGGGAATAGCGGCGTGATGGTCGGTCTCGATGGTCGCCAGATGTCGACGGTGCCGCTTGAGGAAGTGGTTGTCAAGCAGCGCAATATCAGCGAGAGCTACTATAAGATGGCGGAGGTTCTCTCCCGCTAGAACGTCTTCTGGAACAAAAGACCCGGGGGATCGTTGCGATCCCCCGGGCTGGCAAGTTCACCTCTTGTTGGAAGCTACGTCAACTACTCTTCCATCTCAAACATCTCGTCGAGGAGATCTTCGGCCTCGGTCAGGATGTCATCGGTGTAGCCGGGGTTATGAACACCCAGACTGCCATCGGCCTCAACGAAGGATAGCAGGGTGTGGACCCGCTCTGACATCTGCTGAAGCTCTGACTTGTCCTCAGCATCAGACTCCCACTCGGGGTGTGCAGACTGGATCTCTTCCAGGTCGGCCCGCAGATCGGCGAGGCGATCCTCAGTATCGGCCTGGATCTCTTCGACGTAGAAGGTCAGGTCTTCTGGGGTCAGCTCGTCGTGGGTCAAGTCATGGCAGCTCGTGCAGCTATCCGGCTGGCCTTCCACGGCCTCGGTGGGGAGGATAAGCTGGAAGGTATGGGTGGCCACGTCGCCGAAGTAGGCGTTCCTGGCGGTTGCGGGCATGTGGCACGACGAGCAAATCGGGCCGTAGGCCTCATTGGCGAAGTGCGGGCTGGGGTTCGGTTCCAGATTCAGGAATGAGATACCTTCAAACATCTCACGCATCGGATGGTGGACCGTACCGCCGACGCGGATTGGCCGTCCGCCACTGCTGGTGCCTGTGTGGCAGCTTACACACAGTTGATACGATTCTTGCGTGAGCTGGTCCTCGATATGGGCTTCACCGTGCGGCGAGTGGCAGTGGACACAGGTGATACTGAACTGAGCGTTCTCCATGGTTACAACATCTTCGGGGAAGGTGTCGTCCTGGAAGGCGTAGTCCGTGCTGTGGCAAGGCAGGCAGTACTCAGCGCCGTGATCGTGCTCAACGATGGAGGCCAGGGCATTACCGTGCGCGGAACCCGCCAGGGTAATCCACTGCTGGCGCGGGAACTTCTCGAAGTGCTGATCATTATGGCCGGTGTTTGGCCACCAGAAGGGATCATCCATCTCGCCGGTTGGTTGGGCGTGGACGTACATTGTCTCGTCGAATGGGCCGCCGACCTCGTAGCCAACCGGTGCCGGGTGGCCGTCAGGGGCCATACCAACGCTGTGGCACTGGCCGCATACGTTGGAATCGACGGTGCTGACGATCGAGTTACGGACCGCCAGGACCTCGTCGCTGACGGGGTCAACGTTTTCGGGTAGATTGCTGGCCATTTCCACGTGGGTGCTACCCGGGCCGTGGCAGGCTTCGCAGGTGATCGAGAACTCGCTGAAGGTCTTATCTTCGTGGTTGTAGCCGGTGCCGTGGCAGCTAACGCAGCCGGCCTCTACCATAGATGGTGCTGCGGCGAACTCGATCCAGTTCTCCGTGTCACGCATCCACTGGCCGGGTAGCACCATGTAGCCACCCTCGGTCTCCATAATGAAGCGCTGACGATACTTCGAGCCAATAGTATAGTCGACATCTTCCAGGGTGTAGACAGTACCATCTTCCAGGGTGCGGAACTCCTCGCCGGTGCTGAAATCAGCAACGACGATATCAGGATTAGCGCTTACATCCTGGATTGTGGTGGCATGGAAGGTGTCATCCCAGTCGCGATGGGTCTGGCTATGACAGGTGAAGCATGTCTGCTGACCCACATATTCAGCATCCTCTGGTGGTGTCTGGCCGGTGTGGTCACTTGTTGGCGCCGGCTCATCAGAAGCCGTGGCGGCGAAGACACCGAGAACCAGGATGATGCCTACTATAAAAACTAACATCGCAAAACGACGTCGCATGGTAGAGGTTCTCCTTTCAAGAAACATCTACAGTCCCAGCCATTCCTGCGAGCTGGCCGGGAGCCCCCAAACGTGAAAAACAAAAAGGAGACGACCACCTGTAGACAGCAACAGATGACCAATCTCCTGGTTGCACTATTCGACATGTCCACCCCGTTGTCGGAGGACCACGGGGTACGCAAGATCGACTGCCGGATTGTGCAGGCTTCACATCAGACCATTGGTCGGCAGGCCGGATTTGACCGGTGGTGATAACAACCCTATCAGTCTGATGGTGTACAGGCGTGAACCGCTGTGTTGTCTGCAATGCAGCCCGCACGGCCATCGCCTTGTTGTTATACGACCTGTCCAGTCGGCCCGACTGTATTTCATAGTCGATGCGATAAATCTGCTGCTCGATGCGTACGAGGCGTGCCAGGGCGCTGGACGCTGTAGACGCATCAGACGGTAACCCTTGGAGGTGAACTTGCCAAAACGCGTGCATAGGTGCACGGTACCGCCGGTCCAGAAGGTGGTCCTGTTGCAGCAGGTGTTGTCCGACTCTAGAAAACTGAGCTTCAGTACGGGATATCAGGTCGTGATCGGGGTGCGAGGTCTCTGGTACTACAGGCAACACCTGGCTACGATTGACCGAATGGCATTCGAGACATGGGGTGTCTGAAGCCAATGGATCAATTGTAACCTGACCAGGCGAGCTTGGTTCAGCATGTGCTAAGGCAGTTGGTTGCGTTTCGGGCCCGTTGCTCCTGACAAGCAGCAGCATACCCAGTACCAGCAACAAACCGCCAGCAATACATAGCCAACCAAAGCAGCGACGCGGATGCATGTGATGTCGGTAGATACCGTCGTCCCCTCGATTTCCCTATATACGTCTACAAGCATACATGTTGCATTGTGATATGAGCAAGTGACAAACGTCACTTTCAGAGCTGGGGAGGATTTTCTACTATTGCTATAGTTATACATGTTTGATGAATGAAAGAGTGTGGCTTCAATGCGAAAATATTTGCGCGTGGCAAGCCTGGTTTTTTTTTGTTTGGGTCTTCTTCTTATCAGTAGCCTCATTCATGCCCAAGATGATGACGAAGAAGCAGAGTTTGTCGGGACGCGTGAGTGCAGTGGGTGCCACGCTGATACTGCGCGTGCGCACGCTGATACCGCCCATGCACTAGCTCTTCAAGAGGTCGAGCGCGATAAGGACCCGATCCTGGCAGATTTTGAGCAAGGCGGTGATCTGCTCACACTGGTGCTGCCAGGCGAGGACGAAGCCCGGCCGGTCACGGCCGAGGATGTGGTCCTCGCGATTGGGTCTGGGCGCCGATTGCAAGCCTATGCGATTGAGGTAGACCGCAACGAATACATGGTCTTACCGGCCAAATGGAGCACGCAAGACGCAGAATGGATCGCCTTCACACCTGCCGACGAGTGGCCAGCGCCAGCTTATGATTTCGTTCAGAATTGTGCTGGTTGCCACACCGTTGGGCTAAATGTGCGACGTGGGCGCTGGGAAGATGCTGGCGTTTCGTGCGAATCCTGCCACGGCCCGGGTAGTGTTCATGCCGAGGTCGCGGAAGAGGCTGGCGATAGCCCCAGTGATCGGGAGCTTGAGGAGTTGCGGACCACGATTAATAGTGGCACCGATCCCCAGATCTGCGGGCAATGCCACAATCGTGGCGTCGAGCCAGACGACAACCATCCCTTCCCCGTAGATTATCTACCCGGTGACGATCTGTTGGCTGAAGACGTCTTCAGTATCTACCTGCCACCGGATGAGTCACATTGGTGGCCGACCGGGCATGCCGCCATGCCCAACATGCAATACAACGAATGGTTTATTTCTGGCCACGCAACGGCATTGACCAGTATCCAGGACAATCCTGATGCGGCGAATGAGAGCTGTTTGCAGTGCCATAGCGCTGACTACCAGCGTAACCAGGCCTTGATTGCCGCCCACGAAGATGGTGACCGTGAGGGCGATCCGCCGGAACCGGTATCGGTAGATACGGCGCAATACGGTGTGACCTGCACGACCTGCCACAATCCCCATGCAGACCCAGCAGAGACTGACTATATGTTGGACCAGGCGCCCTATGATATGTGCGTCAGTTGCCATCAAGCCGTCAGCGATGAGTTCGTGCACTACCCTGTGCGGGAGCTATATGAAGGTGAGACCCTGGTTGAAGAAGTTGAGGGGATCCCATCCGCGCATTTTGAGGCCGAGGACGGCCCTGATTGTCTGACGTGTCATATGTCGTCAGTGCCGGTGGGAACTTACGAGACGCGCCCAACACATACGTTCCTGCCGGTGCTCCCCGGTGATGCTAGTGGTATTGAACGCCTGGAAGATAGCTGCACCAGCTGCCATGTTGAGCAGGCAGATGCGGCCGCCATGCAAGCCTTCATCGACGATACCCAGGCGAGTACACAAGCACGTATTGAAGCTGCCCGTGCAGCTATTGAGGATGATGCGCCCGCCTGGGTGCTCACAGCCCTGGCAGTCGTCGAGGGCGATGATAGCTTGGGTGTTCACAACTATGCCTATATCGACGCCTTACTGGATGCGATTGAGGCTGAATTAGGTATTCTTCCCAATGAAAGTGAAGAGGTATCGGATGAATAAACGACGACGCCGTGCTATCCTTATCCTCTGCCTGGGGCTAGGGCTGGCCCTGGCGGGGGCTCTTGCGATGCCGGTCTCTCTACCTACCGTGCAGGCTCAGGATGGGGGTGACGGCAGCGACGAAGATCCTGAACCTGAGCCTGTGGGTGACAATAGCTATTGCCTCGTATGTCATGACAATATCGATGAGGATTTGTCCCTTCCTGATGGAACCGTGCTCGATCTCCAGATTTCTGATGAGACTCAGAAGAACTTCATCCACGCATCCCACGATCTGGAGATTGGCGTCGGCTGTGTCGATTGCCACGGCAACAACTTCCCGCATCAGAATCTCGCCATTGAGACCTACGAGGAATATGTCCATGGTTATGTGGGTACATGCCTGAATTGCCATGAGGGCGAGGTCGAGCAGTTTAACGTTGAGTTACAGTTCGAAGATTTTGGCGAGAGCGAAGCGCTTGAAGGTACTGTCTGTCTAGAATGTCATGGTCCCGAAGTAGAGGCGATTGAGGGTGACCCCGCTGCGCTAACGGTAGACGTAACACTCTGTGCGGATTGCCATCAAACGACGGTGGATGAATGGCGCCGGAGCGCTCATGGCGAGCAACAACTCGGTTGCAATACCTGCCATCTCCCGCATCAAGGGGAACTTCGCTTCGAAACCGCGGATGCACTGTGCCTGAATTGCCATGACCAGGACCGTGATGACTTTGTGCATATTTCACACGTTGATGAGTCCTGCGATAGCTGTCACTGGCACCGCAGCACGGACCGCGCCATGCATATCCTGACGAGTGATTTACAAGCATCGGGACATGACGGGCAAGTTGAGACCAGTGCCTGTGTCGATTGCCATTCCACGCAGGATATTGTCCTGGCGACGGATGAGACTGGCGGGCGGGACCTTGATGAACATCCTTTCATTCAGTCGCGCGAACGTATCGAGACACTCGAGGCGGAAATTGAGGAACAGCGTGAAGAGGCGGCGAATACGGCTGAAGTGCGTCTGGTCCAGAGCATCGTCTTCGGATTGGCGTTAGGTGTGATTATTGGCGTCGTCTTCCTGCTGTACCGTCGTTGGCGCCAACCCGAATATCCTGTGGAGGAGTGATCTTCAGGAGTCAATTTCTCCAATAGGGCTTCGAAAAAGGACAGCACCCACATGTGATGATTAGCATGTGGGTGTTTTGCTGCCGGGGGCCAAACGACGGTTGACCATTGAGTAGGGTATGTCCATAATCATGGTTATGTACTTGCGACACTTCCTACGACACTGGCTGTATTTCGCTGTGACCCTGATTCTACTGGTATCGGTTGGTTGCGACCTTGGCGCGACGCCAGAACCAATCGTTGTTACTGCCACCCCGCCCGAGGCAGTATTACCATCACCCGATGCCGGCGGTGAAATCCGGATAACCGCGACACCGGAGCTGACACACACCCCGGCCCCACTTCCGACGCCGACCCTCCCACCTCAGGATGGCATCAGTGCGGCCGACCGCGCCCTCTTCAACGGCAATTATACGCTGGCAGTTGCGTTGTACGAGTGCGTTCTGTCTCAGACGGATGAAGATGTTCAGCTACATGCCGCTGCTTACTATGGTCTGGGCCAGGCGGCCCTGCGCGAGGGGTTATTCCAGCAAGCCGTTCAAGCCCTGAGTCAATTCATTGATCGTTATCCAACTGACCCACGTGTGGTTCGCGCTCATTTCTTGCGCGGTGATGCGTATTTGGGCTTGTTTAATTGGCAGGCTGCTATCGCTGACTTTGAGGCCTATCTAGAATTGCGGCCGGGCGTGATTGATAGTTATGTCTACGAGCGAATCGGTGATGCCTATCTGGCGCTGGGCAATCCGGATCTGGCATTGGAGAATTATGTGGCGGCAACGAACGCAACTCGCTCAATCGTGCCACTGTTGGCCTTGCGAGAGCGGATTGCCGCCAGCTATAGCAACCAGGGCCGCTATGACTTGGCGGTTGAGCAATACGATGCGATCCTGTCGGTCGCGGAGAATGCCCCCTATCGTGCCAGCATCGAGTATCAAGCTGGCATGGCCGAAATTGCCGGGGGCCAGCCGGATGTTGGGTATGCCCGCCTGCAGGCGATGATTCAACTCTATCCTGAGACGGTTGGTGCCTACCAAGCTATGAGGACCCTATTGAATGCGGGGAGACCTGTTGATAACTGGCTGCGGGCACGTATTAGCTTCGCCAACGAGGATTATGGTGATGCGATAACCGCTCTCAATACGTATAGCACTGAAGTCACCACCCTTCCTGCTCAAGCAATGCTGATGCTGGGCCGCACCTATCGTGAATTGGGCAACTACGAAGCCGCCTACACCACCTTTCAGGGTTTAATGGACCAGTATCCGCAGGATCCGCTCTTTGGCGAGGCCTGGCTCGATCAGGGTAGAACGCTCTATTGGTCAGGTGATACGCCATCTGCCATCAATCGCTACAGCGCTCTTGCGGACGAACGTCCAGAATTGCCCCAGGCCCCTGAAGCGCTCTGGCGGGTCGCTTATCTCTACGAGAATGAGCTCGGCAATTACGAACAAGCGATGGCCACCTATGATATCCTGGGGAGCAACTATCCTGGCAACGCGTGGGCTCAGGAAGGCCTGCTGGACGCGGTGTCGTTGGCCATTAACCTGGGCCAGATCGAGCGGGCAACCAATTTCTATACTCAGCTCGCCAACACCAGCGACGGCGAAAACCGCGCGTTGGCCCTGCTCTGGTTGGGGCGTCTGTACGCTGAACAGGGGCAGACGGAGTTGTCCCAGCAGATGCTTGAGGGCGCGGCTGACGCTGATCCTGGCGGGTATTATAGCCTGCGTGCCCGTGATCTGCTGAGTGGTGAAGAACCGTTTACGCCGCCCTCTGCCTACCAGTTCGACTTCGATGAGGGGACGGCACTGGCGGAGTCCGAACAATGGCTACGCTCCACTTTTGGGATCCAGCAAGAGGGGCCTCTCTATCCTCTTAGCGATACGCTGGAGAATGATCCTCACATGGTCCGGGGGCGCGAATTGTGGGCCTTGGCGGCTTATGATGAAGCGCGCCAGGAGTTCGAGACGCTGCGTCAGGAGTATAGCGACGATCCACTGGCGACATATCAGCTCGCCCATTACTATGCTGAGATCGGGAACTACCGCACCTCGATCGAGGCTGCAGCCGCCTTGATCATTATGTCCGGGGTATCTACCTATGATGCGCCGAGCTACATTGCGCGACTTCGCTACCCCATCCACTATGCGGATCTGGTTCTGCCGAATGTAGAGACCTACGAACTCGATCCTCTTTTGGTCTTCAGCTTGATCCGTCAAGAAAGTCTGTTCCAGAGCTTCGCGACGAGTTTTGCCGCTGCCCAGGGGTTGATGCAAATCATCCCAGACACAGGCCAGTGGGTCGCGACACAACTCGAGTGGCCGGACTACCAGAACAGTGATATCTATCGGCCATATATCAACATCCGCTTCGGGACGTATTATCTTCGCTGGGTATTGGATTTCGTCGATGGTGTACCCTATGCTGCGCTGGCCGGCTATAACGGCGGCCCCTCCAATGCGCGCAACTGGTTGGACTCTTCCGGGGCTGATCTTGACCGGTTCGTTCAGACTATTGCCTTCGACGAGACTGAGCGTTATGTTATTCGCATTTACCAGCAATATGATGTCTACCGTCATCTTTATGGTGTAGAAGAATAACGTGCCCTCAAATCCGTGGCGTGGCTCGGTCTGGTGGCTGGGTAGCCTGGCAATTACACTCCTTGGGATGGGGCTCTATGGGCCAACCCTGAATCTACTTCTGTTTTGGGATGATGTGCCCCATATGCAATGGCTCGATAGCCAGCAGGGCCTGGGCTATTGGACCAGCTCGGCAGGGTTCCCCTTCTATCGCCCTGCAACATTCACTATCTGGGATCTTCTCCATCAAATCTATGGTTACCACAATCCGACGGCGCTCCACGCGCTGTCTGTGTTGCTGCACGTGGCCAACTCGTTGCTCGTCGGCTGGTTTGCGGCCCGATTGTCCGGATTGGCGCGGGCAGGGGTATGGGCCGGGTTGCTTTTTGTGGCATTTCCTTTCAGCTACCAGGCAGTGATCCCCACAGCAGCCCATTTCCACCTATGGATGGTCTTTGGTGTACTGGCTGGTGGCTGGTTGTTATTGCTCTGGCTGGAAAACAACTGGGTCTGCTATCTGATCGGTGGCTGGATCCTTGTCTTCTGGGGCGTCTTCAGCCATGAGAATGGTGTCCTGGCGCCATTCTTGATCGGTGGGATGTTACTCATCGATCTGCGTCAACGCTCACGTAATTGGCGAGGAATACCCCGGCGTCGGCTATTGGTGGCAGTCGGGCCGGTTATAGTTTTCGCCGGACTGTATGGGTTGGTGTGGCTACTGATTCCTAAAGGCAACGAGGCATCGGGTTTGCAATTGGCTGCCTTCGACGCCAAACTGGCACAGACTTTCCAAGCTGTCTCTTTTCCACTCGCGGCAGCCCTTCGAGCTTGGATCGATCCCGATGAGGGTACATCCCTCGCCTGGGTCTCCGGAGGAGCTGTGGCGATGCTATTGGTGGCCTGGTTCTTCTGGGGGCATTGCCACCGTGCGGTGATGCAGTCGCCGCTCTGGCTTGGGCTGTTCGGTTTGCTGTGGATTCCGCTGGTAATGCTGCCCTCCTGGACGTTGCTCGACGTCAACTACTTGCTGGGGAGTCCGCGCTTGCACTATCTCGCGGCGGTGGGGATTGCCTGGTTGTTAGGAGGACTTGCGTCGATGCCGTTTGGGGACGATGTGCGCTGGTCCTGGCCGGTGGGCGGCGGGCTAATCGCGGCGAGTCTTGTTGTGGCGATGCCTTTTGTCTCTACCCGCGTGGCGCAGCATGAGGATATCAACCGGATTTACGCCGGTACCGGCGACCTGGCAAGCCGCTACTGGTCCGATGAGGCTAATACTTTCCTGCTGGTGAACGGCCCGGCCTATCTCGCGCCGGCGGATCCAACCTTTCTGCTGGGCGCTGAAGGGGCGACGTTCTTGCCTGATTTCATCAACCTTGGTGACTGGTTACGGCTCAATCGCTATATTGGGGCTGGCCAGGCTGATAACCGCCGCGCCGGCGATATCATCCCCGCCTCGGATGATATCTTTGCCGTGACGCATCCCGCTCTCGACCGCACGACGGTCAATGAGTATGCTCAAGTGGCTGTGGTTGTGCGCAGCCACGACGACGTGAACGTTATCCTGGCGGGTCGTCAGGGTTTCGACGCCCCCGCAGTGGACGTACCGGCCGGCGATTTCGGCAACGGTGTCATTCTGGAGAGGGGGATACTCACGCAAGATCGGCTTCCCGGCATGCAAGCCTATCGCCTGGAACTTGTCTGGCGTGTCGATGAAACGCCCCCTGCGCACGCGACGGTATTTGCTCACCTGATCTGTGACAGCCAGCTTGTTGCCCAGGCTGATGGTCCGCCATTGGGGCGAGTTTACCCCTTCTCGCTGTGGGCCGCTGGTGAACGCTGGCACGATTTTCGCTATATGAGCGCTGCCTCTCACGAGCAGAGTTGTCTCCGGGCCTTTGTGGGTCTATACGATCCAGCTACAGGCGACCGGTTACCGGTGCGCACTCCCAGCGGTGATAGTGCTGACGGGGTATGGATAGATCTGGCCACTGATGACTAATCCTGACTGGTTTCTTCATCATCCACGGCGCGAACGACTCTCAGAATAACGACATCCAGTGAGACGTCCCGCTCGAGCCGATCCTCCAGCTCTTCTTCGACAGTGGTGATCTGGCGGCGCGTCACTGTATTGGGTGTCTGGATTGTCACCTGGATATTGAGATTTCGTCGTCCGGCGATGTCGATATTCACTACCCTCGCATCCGGTAGTTCGTCTTCAATTACCTGCTCAACAGCATAATTAGCATTGACATAAAGATAATCACCCAGGAGGATGAAACCCAGCGGGATGGCAGTTACCAACAGCACGGTGGTCGAGATGATCGCTCGCTGTCGGAACGGGATACTGCCGTGCTGGTGGACGCCCATCACAGAGAATATTCCCGCTGCAGTGAGGCTGATGCCAATAATATTGACCAGCGACAGAGAGCCGGCACCCAACATGAGTTCGTAATCGCCCATTGCAGCGGCCAGGCCGGTTGTACATATCGGGGGCACCAGGGCGGCAGCGATGGCCACCCCCGCCAGCGCTGCCGGAATATCGCGCCGGGCCAGCGCAAAAGCGCCCGCTGCACCCGATGCCAGTGCAACGAGCATATCCAGCAGATTCGGCCGCGAACGGGCTAGCATTTCGTTAGTGGGTGTTGGCAGTGGGAATACGAGCCCGATGATGGCCGCCGTGAGGACAACCAGCAAGACTCCCGTGAAGACGGTCTGCCCAGAGCGGCGCATCAGGCCAAGATCGCCGATGGCCCAGCCAACGCCAAATCCCATTAGCGGCGACATCAGCGGTGCGACGAGCATAGCGCCGATAATCACGGCTCCACTACTTTGCCATAGCCCTACGGTCGCCAGAATGGCCGAGAGGACGATCATGACGATGAAATTGATGGTTGTGCGTGTCAGGTCGCTGGCCTGCTGGATTACCTCAGTGCGTTCCCCCATTGTTAACCGCGGTGTCCAGCGTGATAGGTAGCCTGTCAATCGTTGCCAGGGCGTGGCCTGATATACAGCACGCCTGACCATAGCAATTGACCCTGGGGCCAGCCGCAACAATTTCTGCGAGGTGACGCCGAACAGATAGCGCTCCAGGCCGTTGTGGTTTTGCTCGACGCTGTAGACAATTAGTTCTGTTTCATCACAACTCGCCTCGATGCCAGAAACGAAATCATCGGCCCGGGCGACATCGACTTCGAGCCTGGGGTTCTCGGCAACTTCGTACAACATATCGTAGATTCTGGCCTGTCGTAGCCAGAAAGGCTCGGTATGGTCTTCCTGGAAAGTGGTCGGCTGGCCTGTGCGGACGAACAATGCCCGCACGGGCACTTGATAGGCGGTGGCCAGATGCATCGCATGGATGACGGCAGTGCGCGTCCCGGGGAGATTGGTAATGGGAACGGTTATACGCTTGATCTCGGCATTTTCGATGTGCCGATAGACAACCAGGTCGACCGTTACCGCCCGTGCGATCGCTTCCGTAACCGGTCCGAGGACGACCTTGCCTTCACGCGGGGTTTGATAGCCCAGTACGAGTAGGTCCGCGTTTTCTTCTTTCGTAGCGTCGAGAACGCCGCGCGAGACATTGATCGCTGTAACGCTAATGAACTCGATAGGTAACCCACGTTCCTTGGCTCTCCGAGTAATGTGTTCCAGTTTTTCTTTAGCATCCTCATAGGGTGAGTCGGGGAGGACCACAAACAGCGCCTTGATTTTGCCTTTTTCTGGATGCACCAGGCTCGCTGCGAAATCAATCAGATGTGCCGCCGTTGCTGGATTCGCAATCGGTACCAATACCCGTAACCCATAGTAGTGATCGGGTTGGCGCAAGGCTTTGTGCCCGTGCTCCTTGCTTGCAAGGTCTGGTTCGTCTACGGGTAATGCGTTTTCTGGTGTTGGGCTGCTATTCATATCCAGGGTCCTAGACTCGGCTGATTTGTCCGCCAGGTGATTGCGTCTCAACCTCGGTATTGCCAGCGGTTGGGTCAGTCAGGTAGATGATGCGCTGGCCAATCCGTGGCACGATTGGGTTGTCGGCTGTAATGATATTTAGTGTGCCGTTGCTAATCGAGAACAAGGGAATACGGTTTCCAGCGGCGAGCTGTCGTTGGAAATCCGTTATGTCGGCTTCAGACTCCAGATCAGTCTTCTCCAGGGTCGCCCCCGCATTAAACAGCGACGTGATGTGCTGGTGGGTCATTTCCTCATTGAAGAGGGTGCGGCCATAGCGGAATCTGGTTGTCTTGTCGGCGGCAATGTTGGCTGGCAGACGGTACACTTCCTGGCGACCGAATAGCTCGGTAAACTGAAGCGCTGCCAGGGAATTGACCTCATCATTAGATGTCAGAGCCATCAAGCGTCCAACCCCGCAGACTTCTGCCTCCTCAAGGCACCGTTGTGTCAGGATGTTCTCACGGAAATTGGGCAGATTGCGGATTTCCGCCAATGCGATATTGCTCGGATTGGTGTCCACAATCAGAACTTCAATACCGTTGTTCTGCAAAGCACTGGCGACATTGCGGGCCCAGGAATGTGCGCCCGCGATGAGGACTCCTTGGGGCTGGGGCCGCACCAGTTTGAGGCGACGGGCGACGAACTGAGTCGTCAGCGCATAGAAGGCCACGGTCCCCACAATCACCAGAAAGGTAAGTGGCACCAATCGTTCGGCGTCCGGGTGGCCGACCTCTTCGAGATCCAATGCAAAGATCGATGCCACCGCGGCCGCAACGATTCCGCGCGGGGCCATCCACGCGAGGAAGACGCGCTCCCGCCAGTTCAATTGAGAGCCCCAGGTGGAAACGAGGACAGTAATTGGCCTGGCAACGACGATCAGAGTCGCGAGAAAGATCAGGCTCCCCAGACCGACATGCTCGAAATCCTCAAGATCTAGGCGCGCCGCTAACAAGATGAAGAGCGAAGAGATGAGCAGTATCCCCACACTTTCTTTAAACTCCTCGATACCGCCAAGCTGCAAATCTTTCTGATTGGCCACAATGAGGCCCATGACGGTCACCGCAAATAACCCGGATTCCGGAATGATCTCGTCCGAGAGATCGAAGACAGCCACCACAAGCATTAATGTCACCGGGCTTTCCAGGAAATCTGGGACCCAATAACGACGTAACGCAATGGTAAGGATGATCGCCCCGGCGACTCCAGCGACCCCACCTACCATAAGGGTCTCGAACAAACCGAGCAGAGCAGAGATTGTGGCTTCCTGCAGCTCGTCAGCGACGAAAACGGCCTCGAAGACAAGCACCGCAAAAGTTGCGCCAATTGGGTCGATAAGAATGCCTTCCCACTTGAGAATCGAGCCGACTTCACCGCCAAGGCGCAGATGCCGTAGCATCGGAATGATGACTGTTGGGCCGGAGACCACTACGATTGCTCCCAACAGCAAGGATAGCGCCAGGTCCAGGTCAAGAAAGACTAAGGCTGCAGCACTGCTGATGGCCCAGGTAACCAGCAATCCAACGCTAACGAGGTTACGAACCACCCCTCCTTCTCGCAGTTCGTCGATCTTCAGGCTCAACCCTCCTTCAAAGAGGATGATCGCCACCGAGAGCGAGACGACGGGTTGCAGCAAGTCGCCTAACAATGCATCTGGGTTGATCAGACCCGTGACAGGGCCAGCTGCGAAGCCAATCAGCAGTAGCAATAGAATGGAGGGTAATTCAAAACGCCAGGCGACCCATTGGGCCCCAACGCCGAGAACGACAATGCTTGCCAACTCGAACAGAATGCTATGGTGCAAAAAACGACCTCCTGATGGATGGTTTTCGGGTACCGTACCGGTGCCTAGTAACCGAGCCGGCGGGTTACCCTCGCCAGGCTTTCAGGGCTGCCGACCAATGTTACCTCATCATTGCGCTGGAGGGTGGTATAGCCACGTGGCATGATGGACTGCCGGCCCCGATGAATACTTAGCATGAGCACATCGTTAGGGAGGCGCAGGTCACGCAATGATAGCCCAATGATATCGCGGTCACTGATTGTCACCTGGACCATTTCGTACTCTGCCTCGCGCCGTAGGAATAAGGCTGCAGATTGCGGCACCCGGACGAAACGGTCCAGAACATTTACCATTGCTGATGTCGGATCGACCACCGCGGCACCCAGTTCAAGAAACTGGCCCGCGCATGATGGGTCATTGACCAGCACAATAAGCCGCTTGATGCCAAAGTGCTCGTACGCGATTTCGCAGGCCTGGCGATTGGCTGGATCGTCCGGAAGCATCGCCACCAATGCATCCGTGGCATTGGTAATCACGCGCGCAAACGACTCAACCGATAGGTCTGGCAGGTGATGAGCCTCGATATCTGGGGCTGTCACCAGGTTCACCTGTGCAGAATCAGTGTCTGCCACGATGACCTTCCAGTTGTGATGCATCAGCTGGCGTGCTAGCGCAAGGGTCTTGCCCTCGATACCCAATAGTAAAGCATCACGTTGTGTGTCAGGTTCAGCTCTTGCTGGAACATGCGACTCGCCAACGCGCCGGATAGCCGCCTTGAAAAAGGGCGGCCCCACAATCTCATTCAAGACGATTACCGAGATGATGAGTGTGGCGAATTCATTGCCCCATTCAGGAAACTCGACAGCGACTTCTTTGGCCAACCCCAGCCCAACTCCTGCCTGGGTGATAAACGACATCCACATCACCCGACTGTAGTTTGAGGGCTCTCCGGCGACCATTCCGCCGAGGACTGTGCCCAGCCCTACGCCGGCCAGACGTATGCCAAATAAGGCCAATGTGATCGGCCACGTCAAGAATACCACATCAAGCTCAAGCTCGGCGCCGGTCAGGGTGAAAAAGGCGATGAAGATCATTGGCTCAACGACATGCAACGTATCGGCAAAGTCATTGCGGTAGGGGGTGTAATTGGTGACGACAAAGCTTGCGATCAAGCAGATTAATAGTGGCTCGATCAGGATTTCAGCCGCGAACTCATCATGTGTAAAGGTGCGTACCCGGTCAGATATCACAAACATTGCATAGCCACCAAAAAGGACCAGTAGGATCTTGAGATGCCCATGCACGTGTGTTGAGAGAATAACCGCCAACAGCCTGCCGAGGCCGTAGCCCAACAGAAAAGCCAGTATAAGCTCAGAAGCCAGAATGAATGCGAAGGAGAAATCGAAGCCGCCACCAATGAGAAGGACATCGGCCATGGAAGCATTTATGGCAAAAAAGACAATAACGACGACATCCATAACTACGGTGACGCCAAGGACCATTTTGGTATATGGGCCTTTGGCGCGCAGCTCATTGATAACGGCAATGGCGGAGGAGGGGGAGCGTGCGATGAGGATGGTTCCGGCCAGGATGGCGATGGCAATCCGGCTGGCGGTTGGCATATCCTGCATGAACGGAATAGCCTCGGCCAGCAATAGTACGCCAATCGTGCCGATGGTGTAGATTGCGATGACGAGACCAGTCGTGACCCAAAAGATGCTATGCAGCCGACTGCGGATCTCCTTGAGGTAGAGTTCATTGCCGGCGGAAAAGGCGATCAGGCCCAGCGCGACTTCATTGACAAATTCCAGATTCTCAGTTGCTTCGCTGGTAATCAGATTGAGTACAAACGGGCCAACGATTATGCCCGTTACCAGGTAGCCCGTTACCAGTGGTAGGCGGACTTCAGAGAAATACTGACCAATTTGCCTTGCCGCCAGCGCGATAACGATGAAACCTGCCAGAAAGGTCAATGTTGCGGCCATCCGAGACCGCCTCCCTAGTCGTTCCTTGCATCCGTCTTAAGCAAATGAGTATTTTCCCCCAAGACCTGCAAAACAACAAAAAACACCAGCGCATGATAACGCTGGTGATTTGGCTGAGCGGGCAACGGGAATCGAACCCGTGTTAACAGCTTGGGAAGCTGCTGTGTTACCGCTACACCATGCCCGCAACTTGAATAAAAGTTTACTGAAGTCCGTGCGCGCCGTCAAGTATGATTCGATGGTATCTTCAAAATTCTGTCAGGCTCGCTATAATCGTCTGGTTTGGTCTGATCCTGGAATTGCTAAGGTCGAGCACGTGACATTATCTCAAGCACCAACTGTGGCATATGGTGATACCGTCATCATCGTGAGCAAGGACCGCAAGATCTTCATCCGTACCGTTCGCCCGGCCCGCAAATTACAGACGCACTACGGTGAGGTCGATTTCGATCTCCTGGTTGGGATTCGCTATGGTGAGCAGTTCCGGACGCACTTGGGGCACACCATGTTTGTGTTGCGGCCCAATCTGGATGACATCCTGCAAAATATTGACCGGGCGACCCAGATTATCTATCCCAAGGATTTGGGGTATATCGCGCTCAAGTTGGGCCTGAGAGAGGGCATGCGGGTCGTCGAAGCTGGTTCTGGCAGCGGGGCGCTCACCTGTTTGATGGCCCTTCTGGTGGGCGAAACAGGCCATGTCTACAGCTATGATCGGCGCGCGAAGATGCTGCAGCAGGCGCGGGACAATGTGAACCGTCTCGATGTAGCGCATCGCGTGAGCTTCATTGAGCAAGATATCGGCTTGGGCTTCAACCAGACCGGGGTAGATGCGCTTTTTCTGGATGTGCCGAATCCCGAAGACTATCTGGAACACGCCTGGCAAGCGTTGGCCGGCGGCGGCTTTCTGGGTGCTATCGTGCCCACAGTCAATCAGGTCATCACCTTGTTAGAGCGGCTCTATCATGGGGCCTGGTTTATGTTGCAGGTCGAGGAGCTAATCCAACGCCCCTGGAAGACGATCCCAGCCCGTGTGCGCCCTGATGACGATATGATCGGGCACACAGGGTTGCTGGTATTTGCGCGCGCTGTCTATCGAGAGGTGCGCTACTTCCCAAGTGCGCACGATGTCGCTACCGATGAGCGTCCCCATGTCGAATAGCCACTCACGATCCGCTAGATGGAATCGAGCTACCCTTGCCTCACACCCTGGGACAGGGTATTCTAGCCGGCGATATTCGGTCCAATTGACGGTAATGAGGCTATGACAGATACGGTTTTGGTAACAGGCGCTGCTGGGTTCATGGGCTCGCATGTGGTCGATGAGCTTGTGGCAGCGGGACATCGAGTGATTGCACTCGATGACCTTAGTGGCGGCTATCGTGATAATGTCAATCCGGCTGCGATGTTGGTGGAAGGCAGTATTACAGATCATGCCCTGCTCAACCAGCTATTTGCGAATGAACAGCCACGTTATGTCTATCATCTTGCAGCCTACGCGGCAGAGGGACTCAGCCATTTTATTCGCCGCTTCAACTACACCAATAATCTGATCGGCACTGTGAACCTGGTGAACGCATCAGTGAACTATGGAGTCGAGCATTTTGTCTTCACCTCCTCAATTGCAGTCTATGGCAGTGCACCCCCACCGATGACCGAGGATATGACGCCGCAGCCAGAGGATCCGTATGGCATCGCGAAATATGCCGTCGAACAGGACTTGAAACTGGCCTATGAGATGTTTGGTCTGCCGTATACCATCTTCCGTCCGCACAACGTCTATGGCGAGCGCCAGAACGTTGCTGATCGGTACCGAAATGTGATCGGTATCTTCATGAACCAGATCATGCAAGAAAAGCCGGTAACTGTCTTTGGCGATGGCGAGCAGTCGCGCGGCTTCACTTATGTCAAGGATATCAGTCCCGTCATCGCCCAGGCGCCGACAACACCGGGCGCGAGAAATGAGATTTTCAATCTCGGCGCAGATACCCCGGTCACGGTGAACCAGCTTGTGGAGGAGGTTGGGCGCGTTATGGGGGTCACACCAACGGTGCGTTATTTGTCGGCACGCCACGAAGTCGTGCATGCCTATGCGGTTCATGACAAGGTCCGGCGCGTTTTTGAGCTCGCGCTTGATGATGAAACGCCCCTGGCCGAAGGTCTTCGCAAGATGTGGCCCTGGGTTCAGTCACATGGTGCGCGCAAGACCCCTCGTTTCAAGGATATTGAGGTTGAGCAGAATCTGCCATCCGTTTGGCTGGAGGAGTGAAGTTAGTTGCCTCTACAGGCGAAGACCAGTAAACTCCACCAATAGAACACGACGGTGCTGGAGATCAGGTGATGAATTACGCTCAACCAACTCGACACGCGCAGTATATGGCTCGGAATCTGTTACTGGTGGTGCTGATGCTATTGCTGGCTACCCTGGCATGTAGCCTGACACGCGACGGCGAGGAAGAAGAGGAGCCAACGGCCACCCCCAATATCGCAACGCTGCGCGCCGCGACAGTCCAGAGCGGCTCGGGCGCGGGTAACACGGATCAGGTGCTGCCCCCGTTGGTGGAGATTCTCGATATTGTGCCTGGCGAACAGGTCGAGGTGAATCAGCCGGTTACTCTCAATGTCTCCGCGCAACACGAGGAGAGCGTTACCCGCATTACATTGCGGGTGATGACGCGCCAGACGACTTTCTCCGCTGATGAAGTTACCTTTGCCGGTGAGGGCATTGCCCAGGCTGAGCTTTCCTGGACGCCCGATGAGACGGGTAGCTATACACTCGAGGTGATTGCCTTTCACGAGACTATCGCCAGTCCCCCGACAGCTGTCAATGTCCAGGTGGTCGAAGAAGGTGCTTTGCCCACCGATGGTGAGGGCGAACCGCCTGAGGCACTGGGTCCGTGTTATGTTACTACCGTGACGACACTCCGCGCGCGGACCGGCCCGGGTACTGGTTTCGGCCAGATCATGACGCTGGACGAGGGTGAACGCCTGGAAGTCACCGGCCGTAACGCTGATACGACGGGCCAGACGTGGTTCCAGGTGAATCTGCCCAATGGCCGTAGTGGTTGGGTGAATAGTTATCCTGATTTTGTTCAGGCCGAGGGCGGGTGTTCAGAACGTGATGTCGATATTGTGCAGCCATGAGGTTCTTGCTTGCATCGCACCATGCATTCGCTATAATGTCAACATCTACCGCTAAGTTTAAGAACGGTTAACTAAACCCTGTATGGATATTATCTGGTACGGACATAGTTGCTTCCGGCTAACTGAGCGTAATCTGGCAACAGTGGTGACCGATCCCTATGACGCTGGGGTCATTGGTTACCGGCCCTTGCGGCTGAAGACGGATGTCGTCACGATTAGCCATGATACACCGGGGCATAACTACCTGGCCGCAACGCCCAACTACAGCTATGCGCTGACTGGGCCGGGGGAATACGAGATTGGCGGCGTGTTTATCGTGGGTGCAGCAATGCATGATGCCGAAGCTGAGAACCCAATACGAAATGTCATCTACGTTATGGAATTCAACGGCGTCACAGTGGCGCATTTGGGTGATTTGAACTACATTCCCAGCCAATCGGCAGTTGATGCACTGGGGAATATCGATGTTGCTCTGGTGCCGGTTGGCGGTGGCGAAGCGTTGTTCGCGAACCAGGCTGCCGAGGTGATTAGCCTGCTGGAGCCAAGCATCGTTATCCCCATGCATTACCAGACACCCATGACAACGCTTGAATTGGAGCCAGTGGACCGTTTCCTCAAAGAGATGGGCGTCAGTGCACCTGTTGAAGCGGACTCGTTTCGCGTCACTACCAGCAACCTAACTGAGCAGACGCAGGTTGTGGTGCTGAGCGTGAAGGAATAATATAGCAATGGTCAAATTATTACTGAGTTGGGATATTCTGCCGGATCGGGATCAGGAGCACTTTGAGTTTATGATCCGGGAGTTTGCGCCGCGCCTTACCGCGTTAGGCGTCAAACCAATTGAGGCCTGGTTTACGCTGTATGGACGCGACAATAACCCGCAGATTGTCGTTGAGGCGATCGCCGACGACCTGCAGAAAATGCGCGATGTGCTGGCGACCGAAGAGTGGCAGAAGCTCAAAGAGAATCTGCTCGAGTATGTTACCAACTTTAACCAGAAAGTCATTCGTGGCCGACCGCACCTGCAACTCTAGACCGTGACACTACTGTGATTTCCACTCAGGAGGGCGCTTTTCCAGTGTGGCCTGTATCCCCTCTTGCAGGTCGGCGGTACGGAATAGCGGGGCTTGCTCTGTTTGCTCCAGTAGCAAGCCACTTGCTTCGTCTGCAATCCCATTGATGACACGTTTTGCCGCGGCAACCGCTAGCGGCGCGCACGCTGAGATTGACTCCGTAAGTTGTGTCGCGGCATCATCAAATGCCGTCTTCGGAACGATGCGGTTGATGAGGCCCCAGCGTTCGGCTGTCTCTGCATCTATCCGGCGCGCTGTCAGGATTAACTCCTTGGCCCGGGGAATGCCTATGGCTTTGACCAGCCGGGTTGTCCCGCCGACATCAGGTATCAGGCCGAGGCGTGTTTCTTCTAGGCTCAGTACCGCGTCTTCAGTTGCATACCGGAAATCACAGGCTAGCGCGATCTCCAGCCCCAGCCCCAGACAGTAACCATGGATCAGCGCTAGCGATGGGATTGACGAGTGGGCCAGGCGATTCAGTCCGCTTTGCCACTCACGGGTTAGGGCGTGCGGATTCTGTTGCCATTTGGGACCAAATTCCTCCGCCACGTTCCAGATTGCTTGTAGATCTAAGCCTGAGGAAAAGGCCTTGCCCTCGCCACGGATGACAATCAAACGCGTACTGCTATCGCGCTCTGCTTCGGCAACCGCTGCGCTGAGCTGGCGGATCATCTCCAGGGTGATGGCATTGCGCTTTTCGGGGCGGTTCAGGGTGATTTCGAAGTAATTGTCGTGGCGTGTTACGGTGAGCATCATTTCCTCCTGGGACGGGTTTGCGGCGATTGTGCCGTCAGCCCGGTGAAATTGCAAATTCAAGTCTTGCGCTGAACCCAAAACTCGCTACACTGTGCAGGCGGCATTGGCGAATTGCCTGTTGAGGAGCTTTGGTGTGGAACTGACGCGACGTAGTCTTGAATTTGGAACATTCGAGGTTTTCGGCCTCGAGATCAGCCCGGCGATACACTGGTATGGAGTGATCATCGTCCTGGGAATCGTGGTGGCGACGGTCCTGGTGGCCTGGCTCGCTCACAAAGATGATGAGGACACGGAGATCGTCTGGAATGGCGTGATCTGGGTGGTGATTGCCGGGGTGATCGGCGCGCGGCTGTGGTCGGTGCTCTTTCCAGCCGGCGATGCGGCGGAACAGCAATCCTGGAGCCTGGACTACCTCACTGACCTGGAGAATGGCCCCCTGGCGATCTGGAGTGGCGGTCTATCCATTTTCGGTGCAATCCTTGGGGGCTTGATTGCGATTCTGCTCTACGCCCGTCATCACAAGCTCAATCGCCTCCAATGGGCGGATCGGGTCGCGATTGCTCTGCCGATTGGCCAGGCCATTGGCCGCTGGGGCAATTTCATCAACCAGGAGCTCTATGGACTGCCAACGGATCTTCCCTGGGCGATCAAGATCGATAACCCACTGCCCGAGTACGCCGATGAATCCTATTTTCACCCGCTTTTCCTCTATGAGTCGTTGCTATCGTTGGCGTTGTGTGGGTTGCTCCTGTTTTTGTGGACGCGCCGTCGCCAGCTTTTCCAGCATGGTGATTTCTTGCTGATGTATCTGGCTGGTTACGGGTTAGTGCGGTTCCTCCTGGAATTCATCCGCATTGAGATTCCGGAGGTGGGAGGGGGCAACGGCTCCCAGGTTACCACCGGGCTGATTG
>JAADYW010000002.1 GCA_010092845.1 Chloroflexota bacterium | reverse complement strand
TCAGTTCCTGGATTCTGCGATTGGCAACTATGCCTCGCATCTTACCCAGGAAGTTGTACCGGCGGTTGACGCCAGGTTCCGTACACTGGCTAATCGGGATCATCGCGGCGTGTTCGGCCATAGCAGCGGCGGTTATGGCGCAATTGTACATGCGATGATGAACCCGGATGTATTCGGAGGGGTAGCTGCCCGCGCCCCAGACATGTACTGGGAATTCTCAGCCCTGCCGGCTGTCGCGAAGCTGCACGGCCAGCTCGCCAAATGGGGAGGCTTTGCCGAATTTATCGAGCAGATTCCCAGCATCCACCCCAAACGCGGTGACTTCTGGCAGGCGATCCATACGGTGATGCAATGCATGGCCTATGGCCCTAATCCCGATTCACCGCTTGGTTTTGACGCACCGATTGACCTGGAAACAGGGGCCCTGATACCTGAAGTCTGGCAACGCTGGCTGGCCTGGGACCCCATCCACATGCTCGAAAACACCAACTACATCAATGCGCTGCGCCAGATGCGGGTCATCTTGCTGGAAGCAGGCGCCTATGATGAATACCAGCTCCAGGTTGGCGCAAGGGTATTCAGCCGAAAACTGCAGGACTTGAATATCAAGCACCAGTACGAGGAGTTTCCGGACGGACATGGCAGCACAAGCTACCGTTACGATGTCTCACTGCCCATCCTGGCGGCTGGGTTAAGCGAGTAAACTATGGCTTTTCACCGCTACCCAAAACGCTACATCGTTGCCCTAATGGCGCTCATATCGCTCATCGCAGCGGCGCTGGCCTGTTCGCTACCTGGTTCAGACAACGTGATCGAGATCACGGCAACGCCGCTCGGCGGCCTTATGCGGCCGACGGAAACGCGTGCAGCGCCAACGGAGACCCCAATCCGTCCAACACCTAACCCGACGCGGGTTAGTATGCAGGCCAGCAACGGCACGTATACCGTCCAACCAGGTGATACCCTGCAGATGATCGCCGCTCGCTTCGCGGTACCGTTGGATACGTTAGCTCAGGCCAACGGCATCGTGGATGTCAATCAGCTTGAGGTCGGTCAAACGCTGCAAATCCCCTCCACCAATCAGGACAGCAGCACGGGCTTCAAGATCATCCCGGACAGCGAAGTTGTCTTCGGGCCCAGCGCCTCAGACTTCGATGTCGCGGCGTATCTCAAACTGCGACCGGGTTTTCTGCGCGTCTACAGTGAAGAGATTAACGGCGAACTGTGGAGTGGCGTGGAAATCATCAACCGCGTGGCAACCGACTATAGCGTTAACCCACGACTGCTCCTGGCCTTGCTGGAGTACCAGAGTGGCTGGCTCTCCAATCCGACACCGGACGCCGAAGAGACTCTATACCCGATGGGCGTTGTGGACCCAAACCGCCAGGATCTCTACCGCCAGACTCTGTACGCTGCCAATACGCTTAGTGAGGGCTATTATGGCTGGCGCTATCGTGGTATGCAGGCTACAAACTTCACAGACTCCAGCACGCTGGTCTTCGACCCGGGGTTGAATGCTGGTACAGTAGCGGTTCAGTACTTCTTCTCAAGAGTCAGTAGCCAACCTGAATGGGAATTCGACGTCAGCGAGCAGGGCTTCTTCCAGACCTATCTCTCCCTGTTTGGCGACCCATTCCGCAGCGCGGTCGAGCCGCTTGTTCCGTCTGATCTGCAACAACCAGTTTTGGCGTACCCATTTCCGGCCGGCGAGGTCTGGTTTTACACCGGGGGCCCTCATGGGGGCTACAATTCCGGTAGCGCCTGGGCGGCGATTGACTTTGCGCCGCCCGCACCACCGGATGATCTCATCGCGCGGGAGGGCTACTGCTACATTTCGCCCTACTATGCAACCGCGGCCGCGCCGGGAGTCGTTGCCCGCAGCGGGGATGGCTACGTGATTTTGGATCTTGACTTTGACGGCAACGAACACACCGGCTGGACGCTCGTCTATCTTCATCTTTCCAGCCAGGATGTCGTCCAGGAAGGTACACGCGTCAATACGGGCGATAAGCTGGGGCGTCCATCGTGTGAGGGTGGATTCTCGACGGCGACACATCTGCACTTTGCGCGTCGTTACAACGGCGAGTGGATTCCGGCAGACTGCCAGCAGTGCACTGTCCAGCTTAGCGCACCGCCAATGGTGCTCAGCAACTGGCGCGTGTATCTACTCGGCGGCCAGGAGTACCAGGGCACGCTGGTTCACACCAAAACCGATGAGCTGCGCCGTGCCGAGCAAGGACGCGAAGACCCGATCAACCAGGTCCAGCACCAATAGTGACGATGTGCCGCTTCGTGCGCAGGCTTGTGGATGGCATCGTAACCTTGGAATGGAACAGCAGCGCGATGCGCTATTCGCGCCGTTTTTGCGTCTAAGCTCGCATTGGAAGCCTGGAAAACATCCGTGTTTGCATTATAAGTCTGGAAAAGCGTCGGCGACGGCATTCGCATCGAAAATATGGAAAAAGTCAGAAGCTTTCACCTACTCAACCCTGACATACAGCCACTGCTGCTCCCCCAACTCACGAAGTGCAGCCCAGACTTGAGCTTCCGTCATTCTGGGTGCAGCATTGCGAACTGCCTCCCGCAGCTGATGAACCAGATCGACTGATTGCTTTTGCCCACCTCGACACTGTTCAAGTGCCTGATAAACGATCTTAGCATCCTGACCGCGTAATGGAGGTTGTGCCAGAGTCTTCAGGCGGGTAACTTCTTCCCCGATAGATCGTAAGTTGTGCCTGACTTCCCCAATCATAGACATCATTCGTGTGAAGCTACTCTCATAATCCTGAACACCAGCTTCTGTGTTCAGCGCGTAAGGTTGCGAGAGATCATCTCTCAAGTTATCGAGTGTTTTCTGAAGTTCCGCGAC
>JAADYW010000124.1 GCA_010092845.1 Chloroflexota bacterium | reverse complement strand
TTCCGTTTCCCGCCTGAGACCTCTTGGCATTCCTTCTTGCTGTGCCAATCAGTCTAGCACCTTCTATCCCCATTGGCAAGTCCTTTTTTAAGAAAATTTTTCTTCTGCTACAAAACAGGAACAGAGTCCGGATCAAATCTCTCAAACTCCGGCGACGCAGGCCTTGAATATGCCACTACGCTCTCATCCGTGCAGGGCTTTTTGTCTGCATTGAGCTCGGGAACAGACAGGGTTATCGCTGGTTCATGAGTGAGTGTAAGAGTTGGGGCCAGGCCCAATATGTTTCAGGCACTTCGAAGGGCATCGCAGCCAGCTCGCTTGAATCGCGGGTGAGCTGGGGGAGTGGGGGGACTGCACCGACCATGACCAGAAGAATCACGCCAATCCCACGAGCTGTGATGAGATCCAACATCGAGCTGTAGCCAGCGGCGGGCCGGTCTAGCAGAATATCACCGAGTTGGCAGGCAACGAACGCGCCGTAGAATTGGGCAATGTTTACCCCGCGTTGATCTTGCCGAAAATGATGAATATCTTGCCAGGGGCGTTGCGGTCTCTTTGCCTCCATGTCGCCAATCAGTGCGCCAGTTTTTTCGACCGTCACCGACTCCGGTGAGAAGAAGAAAACATAACTCTCTTCGGTGATCTTGCGCATGGCAACTGCGTTCTCGATCATCTCATCATAATCGGCTTCGCTTTGTAGGCCAATATGGGGACGTCCATCATCATCAACACTGGTAACAGTGGCCAGTTTACTCTGACCAAGGAAGCCTTTGGCCCAGCGTAGCCCGGGCAGATCGTAGCGCACGAAGCATGCCAGATCTGCTCCAGTCTCTTGCTCAAGGGTTTCTTCCGGTTTGCCTCGGTCAGTGAAGGCGATTGCTGAGATACGCAGGGGCTCTGCAGCTTCAACGATCTGGCGGTCCAGTCCCATCTCCATATATGCCAAGAAGCGTTCTGTCAAAGTCTGCTCGTGCCGGATAGCCTCGATGCGGAGATTACCCATCGTACGGGCTGCTGCCTCGACGGTCACATCATAGACATAGCGGGCAAGGTCTTCCAACGCATTCGATGCGCGGACCAGACGCGCCTCGGCTTGTTGGCGTTCTGGATCCTGGTGATTATCAGGCGTAGGGTTTTCGGGCATAGGTTTGAATTGAGTGTTTGATTTAGGTATCCGCCAAGCACTATAGCACTATAGGTGCCAGGGTACAACCAGGGCTTATCGGGTAAGCCAGACGGTGACTCGATCTACTCCCTGGCCGGTATGTGCTGGGCCAACGCGGATCGTACGGTTAAAGGCGGCGTAAATCTCAAAGTTGGGATCGCCCTCAGAATCGGCTTGACCCCCCAGGGCAAACAGATGCTGGGATAGGATTTCCTCTGAGCTACCGGGTAGATGCCAGGCTATCCGTTGGTCGCTGACTTCGAGATAGATAGTTCCGTCCGCATTGACCGCGCCAGGGATGGCGATGAGTAGGTCATTATCTTGCGCTTGATTCGTATATAGCCGTAGGATGTTGTCGTGGATCACCACTTCCGCATCATTGCTTTGGTGGCCAGCATCACCCCCGTTACCATTGTTGGAGGTCGAGTCGCCAATGTTGACGGTCCAGCCAGTGGGTGTTGTGGCTGCGTAGTGAACTTCAAAGATTGCGCGCCGATAGGATGTTTCACGCGGATCCAGAACGAGCCTGAGAACGACCATGCCATCGGAGGGGCCATTGACGATGGTAATCTCGGGTAGATCGCCACATGAATGCTGACCAGAGTCCAGTGATAGGGTGCAGAAGAGAGTGCTCGGGTCAATCTGTTCTTCATCCAGCGGGGGGATTTGCTGGCGCTCAAGGTGGGGTACTGGCGTTGTGAAGGGGGTAATCGGCGCTAGAGTTGGGAATGAGGGGCGGTTGGCGCCTCCGGAGCGCGCCGTGTCATCAGAATAATTCAGAATTAGGATTACCTGTCCAATGATCAGAAGTAGCGTGATGCCGAACATCGCGAAGATGATCCGGGTGATCTGCCGTGCGCTGGGGTTCTGGGCCTCAGGTCGAGCGGTCTGAGGTTCGGTCGACTGGTCAGGTGGGTAGTTGGTGGACCTGGGGTATGTTTGAGAAACGGTGACCTGCCTGAGCTGCTGGTCATAGGTAGCACGTTTCTGCGGATTGATCAGGGTCTGATAAGCTTCGTTTAGTCGCTTAAAGCGCTCGGCGGCGTGCGGATCATCAGGTTTGACGTCGGGGTGCACTTTGCGGGCTTGCTCGCGATAGGCTTTCTTGATCTCCGCTGCCGTGGCCTGCCACGAGATGCCGAGAATAGCATAGTAATCATTGAAAGGGGCTGGCTCTGGCAATGCATTTTACCTCAAATAGTGCGATTCAGCCGAGTTTACCGCGAAACCGATTTTGGGTGGCCGAATACTCAGGATATACTCACATTGTGATCGAGGATCGCGATAGTGACTCGAGCCTACAGCACGGGCCGGGCAATTTCTAGGATCAAAAGGGAGCAACTGATGCCGGATTACGGGGCAATCTATCGTACGCGCGCGGCCGATTACGATTTAATGGTGAGTCGTGAGGATATTTACGGCAATATTGCCAAAGCAATTCAGGCGGTCCAGCCAATAGAAAACACCGTGATCGTCGATTTTGGCGCTGGGACTGGCCGTTTGACGCGCCTTGTTGCCCCGCTGGCCCGGTATGTGATCGCATGTGATATCTCAACGCATATGCTGGCCCAGGCCAGGGGCAGCTTGCCACGTTATGCACCGCCATCCCAATGGGGGATTGCTGTTGGAGATAATCGCCATATGCCGCTGCCGGCTGATATGGCAGATATCGCCCTGGCCGGTTGGAGCTTCGGGCATTCGTTGACGTGGTTTCAGGAGCAATGGCAAGATGCCATCGCTGCAGCTATCAGTGAGATGGCGCGCGTTTTGCGGCCAGATGGCGTGGCGATAATCCTTGAAACGATGGGAACCGGGGCCGAAACACCCATGCCGCCCACGGAGAGCCTGGCAACGTACTACGCCTGGCTAGAGACTGAGCTGGGATATGCCGGGCAGACGTTTCGAACGGACTACCGCTTCGAAAGTCTGGCTGAAGCAGAACGGCTGACACGCTTTTTCTTTGGCGACGCCCTAGCCGAGCGTGTTGTGAATGAGGGGCTGCAAGTCTTGCCCGAATGTACCGGGATGTGGTGGCGTCGTTTCTAGCCTCGAAGGGAAAGGTACCCGGTCTCGCTGCATAGCGAGACCGGGGTGGGCATCGCCTAGTTGGGTGATGGATCGTCTTCAGAGCTAGCAGGGACCGATAGTACGGGTTCTTGCTGTCGTTGCGGGTTGAACTGGGTATCATACAGCTCTTTGTAGCGCCCGCCCTGACTGAGTAGCTCCTGGTGTGTACCTCGTTCAATGATCTGGCCCCGGTCGATCACCAGGATCATGTCTGCCGCCAGGATGGTGCTCAGGCGGTGGGCAATGACGATACTGGTACGGCCTTGCATCGCCCCTTCCAGCGCCATTTGGATCAGTTTTTCGGACTCGGAGTCAAGATGTGATGTGGCCTCGTCGAGCACAAGGATCCGGGGATCCTTAAGCAGCACGCGTGCAATCGCGATCCGCTGTTTCTCACCTCCGCTGAGGCGATAGCCACGCTCGCCAACAACAGTGTCAAAACCATCCGGTAGCCCCATAATGAAGTCGTAGATGTTGGCGGCCTGGCATACAGCCATCAGTTCGTCCTCAGTTGCGTCGGGTTTGGCATAAAGGAGATTCATCCGCACCGTATCGTGGAATAGGTAGGTCTCCTGAGTTACCATTCCGATGTGTTGGCTCAGGGTGCCCAGTTTCAGATCTCTTAGATCATGCCCGTCGATCAAGATATGGCCTTCTGTGGGGTCATAGAGGCGGGGGAGGAGGTAGGTTATTGTCGTCTTCCCAGCGCCACTTGGTCCAACCAGGGCAACAAGCTGCCCGGGCGCGATTTCGAAATTCACATCATCCAGGGCCCAGGCCCGTGCTTGTGAATCTCCGTCCTTAGCCATTTCCAGATCGGCTTTTCCGTTGGACGCTCCCTCGTTGCCATTAGATTTCGCGTCGGCTGACAGGACCCGGCTCACGCTCGACATGTCACCATGCCGGGTGACGGCCTTACGAAACAAGCCGCTATCCCCCAGAGCATCGTAGCGGAAGCGCACGTGATCAAATTTGACCTCGCCCCTGACGGTTGACAACGCGATCGCATCTGGCTTCTCGTCGATGTCTACGGGCAGGTCGAGGACTTCGAATACACGTTCGAAGCTGGTCATGGATGTCATGAAGTCGACGGGAGCGTTAACCAGCGCCTGAAGAGGACCATAGAGCTGAGTCAATAGTGCGGCGAAGGCGACGATCGTCCCGATGGTGAAGACATCTTCCAGGACGAGGCGCCCGCCAACGTAGTAGACGATGGCGGTGCCAACGGCACCAATCAACCCCAGGAAAGCGAAGAAAACACTGCCGGCCATTGCCTGCTTGATGCCGGCATCGCGCACTGTTGCTGCCCGGCTGTCAAAACGCTGGCTTTCGCTCTCAGCCCGGCCAAAGAGCTTCACCAACATCACCCCGCTGATATTGAGGGTTTCGTTCATCAGCGCGTTCATCTTGGCGTTTTCTTCCATCTGGTGCCGGGCTAGCCGCCGTAAAACAGGGGCGACCTTCTGTGCAGGGTAGATGAAAAACGGCAGCACAATCAAGCCCAGGATCGTGAGCCGCCATTCTAATGCCAGCATCACGATGAGCGTCGAAATCACTGCCACACTATTGGTGACGATGCTAACCAGCGTGGTGTTAACGGCGCGTTGCGCACCCACAACATCATTGTTCAAGCGGCTCATGAGCTCGCCAGTCTTGGTGTGGGTGAAGAAGCGCAAGGACTTCTTCTGCAAATGGTCAAAGAGACCCGTCCGCAGATCGTAGATCAGCCCTTCGCCGATATTGGCATTTAGCCAGCGCTGGTAGACAAGGACCCCGGCATTGACGATCGGTATCAACACCAGCATGACGGACAGGATCGTCAGCAGTTGCAGATCGTTGTTGCTGAGGGCGTTGTCAATAATCTCGCGCAGAATCAGGGGGGGCGTGAGTGCTAGCGCCGAGGTCAGCAGGATGGTGCCGAACATAAGCGCGATCTGCCGGCGATACGGTCGCGCATAGCGAAACGTTCGCCGTAGGATTCTCCAGTCAAAACGCTGGTCAGATGAAGTGCCTGCATAGATTGTCCGAAACCATCCGGAGGCGTGGGGGTTCATGATCTGTCCTCGACATTGGTCAGCGATTATTACGCAGGGATTATAAGAGGTCCATATTCGGATAACAACTAAACATTTGGTTAGGGGGTGAACCACTCTCTGCCCAAGAAAGTAGCTTCAACAGTAGGGTGGCGTGTTTGCCAAGTTGAGGAACCAGCAAGCGCGAACAAGGAATTCAAGATGTTGACCCCAACCCGCACCATCAATTTGCTGGCGCTTCTGATATTGCCGCTGGTGATCGTGACTAGCCGCCAGACCGTTGCAGCGCCCCGGGAACAACCCAATCCTGAGCGTCATTACGAGTTGTATATTCCTGATTCACTTGATGCAGAGACTCTAGCTCCGTTGCTGGTTGTGCTGCACCCGATGGCCTCGTCAGGACGAGCGATGCAAGCCATGACCGGTTTCGATGCTATGGCCGAGGCCCACGGCATGATAGTCCTGTACCCCGATAGCCGTGGATTTGCCTGGGACGATGGCCGTTCAACACGTCCTCGTCTCCCCGACTCCACGGCTGACCATGACGTAGAGTTCATCACGTCTATTCTGGAAGAAGTGTCAGAAGACTTTGCCGTTGATGCCGACAGTATCTATCTAACAGGGTTTGCCCAGGGTGGGGTGATGGCTTACCGCCTAGCCTGTGAAGTTCCGGAGCGCTTTGCGGCAGTGATGGTTATGGACGCGTTGCTTTGGGACTATCAGCTCGACATTTGTCCCGCGCCTGGCGCGCCGTTATTAATACTGTTGGTTCATGGGGCAGACGATCCCTTTTACGCGGCTGAAGGGCGCACGATTAGGGATGGAGCGATGCCGGCGAGCCAGATCCTGAGCACACGTGAGACCCTTGACTTCTGGGCGAACTGGAACGATTGTGAAGCCGAGCCGTCGTACCAGGAGAACGAAACTGTTCAGTTGACCACCTATGATGGTTGCGTCGCTGATAGTTCGGTCGCCCTGCTATCATTGGAGGGCGTCGGTCATATTTGGCCGCGTGTTGGCGAATATACACTGAACCAGCACGGCTTTGATCTGACAACGTTCGCGATGTCATATTTCATGAAGGCAGGCTGGCAAGCGCAAGCACTTCAGACCACGGTGGATCGTGGCGTTTATGGCGGAACTTCACGGAGCTATGCACTCTATGTCCCGCCGTCCTATGATCCTGCTGCCCCGACACCATTGGTGATGGCGTTGCATGGCCGCCCAAGTAACAGCTATGGCATTGCCTATCTCATGGACTTCAATGCAGTCGCTAATGAAGAAGGGTTTATTGTTGTTTATCCTGATGGCATTGACCAGGGATGGAATTACGTCGAGGGATTCCCTAGCTATGATTACAGCGAAGTCGATGATGTGGGGTTCCTGCGGGTGCTCATCAGCGACCTGGCCGTTGACCTGAACATTGACCAATCCCGCATTTATGTAACGGGATTTTCCAATGGCGGCTTCATGACCCAACGCCTGGCCTGTGATGCACCCGACACTTTCGCTGCCTTTGCGATAATTGGTGCCACGCTCTCGCCGATATTCGACGAGGTTTGCCGCGATACGCCGGCAGTGCCAATCCTTTTTATGCACGGAACGGACGACCAGAGTGTCCCCTGGGACGGGATCATCATGGATGATACGATCGTGACACTATCCGTTCCTGATACGGTTACCTTCTGGGTGGGGCACAATGATTGTTCACCTAATGGCGTTGAAGCCGAGGACCTGCCACCTGGAGGCGACTCGCCAGGTACAGCGGTGAGTGTCTTCCGGTTTGGCGGCTGCGCTAACGACACCCGCGTCGATTTCTACTGGATCCAGGGCGGCGGTCATAATATCCCCGGTGTGCCCGGTCGTCTGGATGCCGCGCGGTTTGGCGCCGTCAATATGGATATTTATGCGCCGCAGGTTATCTGGTCGTTCTTCGAGGCATTTGCTCTGGACGATACCCCCTGAGCTCTATCTGGGGATCTCGATATACAGATCGACGCCGCCTTCAGAGAACTTGAAGAGGTCCATCTGGCGGTCTTGCCTGATGACGAAGTATTTCCACCCTTCCAGGCTATTACCGCCAGCGGCCTCTCTCTGGGCGAAATCTGGCTCGATCACCGTAAAATCACTCCCGTCACGGCCCCATTCCGTCCCTTGGTTGTCGACCAGGCGGGTCCGGACATCACGCCCTTCACAGACTTCGTCTTCGTCCCGTGCGCACTCCATCCGGAGCCACACCAGGACATACTCCATACCTTCCGCAGCTTCCTCGTTGATGGCTGGGCTCATCTCTAGAACCCGAGCGTCAGCCGGCCGGATAATATCTCCGACCTCGATATTGAAGTTCTTGAACTTTACCACTTCATTTGCAGGAATGGGGTTATCCTTGGCGCCACGTCCATCGTTGGCTTCTTCGGCTTCACGTTGGGCGCTGTCGGCAAGGAGCCCGATGGCAATCAGAACGACACAACTACATAGGATGCACACGGTCAATAGACTGCCCACCAGCATAAGGCCTCTAGTGGTCAGAAAAGCGCACCCACCAGTTTGCGCGGTCGAGCGCGGCGGCACAAACGAGTTGAGCTGTTGGAGCAATTGCTGCGCTTCCGGTTGGCCCTGAAATGCCAGCCGCTGGAGTATCTGGCGGGCCTTTTCATACTGTCCCTCGCTGACGAGCTGCTGGGCACGTTTCAGTTCTTCGTCCTGCACATTTCACCCCCTTGGTGTCTCCTCACAAGTATAAAGTGAATGACGCCAAAATGCCCAACCATGGCCCACTGGACTAGTCCTTTGGCCGGTAAGAATATGCTCCTGGAAAGTCCGGGTCCACTTGTTTGAGCTTACCGCTCCACTCCTCGATGTCAATCTGGTAGACTGCTGTCCGGGCCAATTCAGCGGCGGTAATTGCGCGGTAGTCGTGCCCGCGCTGAAGATGGGGGGCGTATTTGTCCAGCAACATCTGCAGGGCGTGTGTTTTTGCTGTTTCCTCTTCGAGCAGGTTTGCGCGCCCAAACACGACGACCCCTGCATATTCCACGCTGAATTCGAGAGCAACATCCGCTGGCAGCAGACGTCCCATCTCGCTTACCGTGAAACATACGTTGGGGTTATGCTCCACATTGGTCCTGGTACGACCAGTTAGAGCCGTATGGAGATAGATACAACCTTGGGCCTCGTCATAAACAAACAGATTGGTATTGGTAAACGGTTGGTCATTGTAGCTGGTAGCCAGGACACCAAAGGCGGCCCGTTTCAGAAAAGCCTTGATCCAGTTTTCGTCCTCAACAGAACGTTTGCGGTAACGAATAGCACTGCGTTCTTG
>JAADYW010000123.1 GCA_010092845.1 Chloroflexota bacterium | reverse complement strand
GCCATGCCATGCTCACAATCTCTCCGGCGGGGCTGATTACCACCCGCTTGACCACATGGTAGAAACTGCTGCGTGTCAGCGCCAGCGTGTCGCAAATCTGTGTCACTGGATAGCCTTCACGGCGTAACATCTGTTTCCAGCCCCAGAACTATGCACCAGTTGAAGTTGGAATCCTTTGACCATATTCGTTTGCCAAGGCATCAGGCGTAATATAACCCAGTGCACTGTGCGGATGATGGGTGTTGTATTCAGTACGCCAGCTATCGAGCAACTCTTGGGCTTATGGCACCGTATCAAATAGATATCGGTTCAGACAATCATATTTGAGAGTGCCGTTTCGGAACGCTTCCACTATACTCATCTAAACCTGTACCCTCTACACTGGCTATCAAGAATCTGCCTACAGTCCTCAAGGAAGAGATCACAATCACCCGAAATCTAAGACTACTGGCTAAATCTGGGTCCCAGGAAGGCGGAGCATTGGAAGTCGCCCGTCGGGATATCAGGGCTGCAGCGTCATCTCCTGCACCCAATTTGGCAGATCCGGGTTGAGGACAGCGATCCGCCCGTTGGGGCGTTTCTGCGCATATTTCAATGTCAAGTAATCCCCCTGCCCCGGCATCACCACGAGGTAGTTCTCGCTCGGTGCTTCCGCGGGAAAAAAGAAGGTGATACCGGCATTGGTACTCGCAGCATCGATCAACCCACTTCTGCCCTGAGCGCCAAATTCTGGGGACACCAGAGCACCATCAATAGACGTCAGGCCAACATAGACATTGAGTAAACCACCTGGCGTCTGGACGGTACAGCGCCCATTCCGATTAGTCATGCACGTCGCAATGAACTCCGGGGGGGCTACCGGCGCCAGATCACGCATCACTGTCAAGCAGAGACCAGGTACCGGCACGCTGTTCTCAGTCACTACCTGCACAGTGAAGCTTTCGATGGCCACATCGTCTTCGGCCTCAAAGCGGGCCACATCCGCCGCTACTGGCGCGCATTCCGAACGCACAACGGGTGTGGCACGGGCAGTTGGTTGCTCTTGAGGTGTTGTCCCTGATTCACTCTCCGGGGAGATCAACACAAGGGCAAGAGCTGTTACGGCGATGCCACCAACAATGAACAGGCCCAGGACACGGCTTGGCATAGCCATCGTCAGCAGACCTCAACTGCTATCGTTATCATCACTCGCAGTCTCTTCAAGAGACTCAAAATACTCCAATGGATCCATTGTCACATTGTCACGGCGGACTTCGAAATGGAGATGCGGCGCGGTTGAACATCCCGTCGAGCCCACGAAGCCCAGTAGCTCGCCTTTGTCTTCATAGACATCACCAGGTGCGGCCACGATTTCACTGAGGTGGGCATAGAGGAAGAGATAGCGGCCACTCTGGATACGCACGTGGTTACCATAGCCATTATGAGGTTCTTCAGAACCCCGCATTTCGGAGCAATCAGCGTCACTGGTCTCATCCGGACCCGCATAACTAACCCTTCCCGAGGAGATTGTGAATAGCGGCGTGCCGGGGGGCGCGCCGACGTCAATCCCGGTGTGAAACCAGGGCTTATCCTCGGGGCATTCCGTGCCAGGCACTCCGCTGAAGAAGACAGCGCACCCATAGCCACGTGAGATACCAAAACGCGGATTGATCGGGAACACGTTGGCATATTCAGGTGCCACGATGCCAATCTGCGGGTGCTGGAATCTGAAGTCAACGAGCTCACAACCTCCTGGCCCACCACCTGGGCCGGGTCGCCCGCCGGGGGGGGGTTGTCCACCTCCCGCTTGAATCGGGATGATAATCTCATCACCGGGCGCTACAGCTGCCAGATTGGCGTTCGCGGCGATAAGCTCGTCAGGGCATACACCGTACCCCTGGGCGAGCTCAAACGGATCATCGCCGGCTTGAACGACAATCGTGAATTCTCGATCCTCGTCACCCCCCTCCGGTGCGGCCGCGACAACAACCGGGATAATCTTCTCAGACTCAAGACCATCCACGGCTACGGCGCGAATCCTCAGGGTGGCAGTACCCGGCCGATCCGGTATCCATGGAAAAGTGGTCCGTACCACTTGCTGACCAGGCAGAATGTCGGGCTGCCACACTACCCGCGGCCCCAGCTCAACCACAACCCGTTCAAGACCTAGTGAGTCATCAACACGGATACGTATCGGGGTGGGCGATCCAACGGTTGTCTGAGAAGGGGTAGACTCGACGAGAATATCCGGAGCCGTGCGGGCCACCTCGGTAACACTTACATCCTCATCCGTATCCTGCTGCTCCTCAAGTAGGATCGCTACGACAACACCTAGCAGCACGACTGATAACAAGCCACTCAGTACTGTAATATAGATCCAGTATCGTGGCGGAATATTGATAATCATCTTGCAAGCCCTCTTGCCTCAATAGAACCCAGCAGGTTGCACGGTTCAACGTCGCGCTATAGGCTCCATAATACCAGAACGTAGAGGATTGCACCGCATCCCCGGGCAGTGTTACAATCCAGAAATCGATAGCCACCGCACCCTTTGATTGGCTGATCTGACGACAAATCAGGGAGAATCGATGGTCAACCCTCAACGTAAACGTGTGCTCTCCGGGATTCAACCGTCCGGAAATCTGACAATTGGCAACTATGTGGGCGCCATTCGTCAATGGGTCGAACACCAGAGCGAATTCGACGCCTACTACTGCGTAGTCGATCTACATGCCATCACGGTGGAACACGATCCTAAGATACTGGCAGAAAAGTCGCGCGAGGTCGCGGGTATCTATATCGCCTGTGGTCTGGACCCGGCCCAATCGACGGTGTTCGTCCAGTCCCACATCCCCGCACATTCTGAGTTAGCCTGGCTATTGACCTGTATCACTCCTCTGGGCTGGCTTAATCGCATGACGCAATTCAAGGACAAGTCGGCCAAGCAGGAAGCAAATTCAGTTTCGAACGGTCTACTAAGCTATCCTGTGCTTATGGCAGCCGACATCCTCCTCTACCAGGCCCAGGCGGTGCCGGTTGGGGATGACCAGCGTCAACACCTGGAGTTCACACGCGATCTTGCCCAGCGCTTCAACCACATGTTTGGTGAAACCTTCACCATTCCCGAAGCTATGATCCCCCTTGCCGGCGCGCGGATCATGGGACTGGACGACCCAACAGCAAAGATGAGCAAGAGCGAGACCGCTCAGTACCATGCCGTTTACATCCTGGATGATCCTGATACGGCGCGCAAGAAGATCATGCGCTCCGTTACCGACTCGGGGCGCGATATCCGGTTCAGCGACGACCCTGAAAAGGCAGGTGTCAATAATCTGCTCAACCTCTACCAAGCGCTGACGGGGCAGAGCCGCGAGGCCATCGAAGACCACTTTGCCACAGCCCGTGGCTATGGTGATCTTAAGAAGGAAGTCGCCGAGATCGTGATCGAGACATTGCGGCCCATCCAGGCACGCTACAAGGAACTGGCTGAAGATTCGCGCAACATCGACGAGCTGCTGGCGCAGGGAACGATGCGTGCCGCTGCAATCGCGACACAGACTCTCCAACAGGCACGCGAGAATATGGGATTCTTGCCGGCGCATTCATGATGTCGCAGGGAGGAGGTGCACCAGCCGATGGTTAGCTTCTCAGATCGCAAAGATCTCCCGGCACCACTATTGGGGTGTCTGTACTGCCATGCCGAGGGCACAATCACAGAAATTGAGCCGCGCCGCTGGCCAGGCAACAGTTCTGACTATCCGACGCTGGTGTGTAGCCAATGCCATTCGGCTGCACTTTTTGATGAGCGACAGGCCGAGAACACCTGGCGTATTCGTTATCGCCGCGTCAACCGGCACGAGAAATACTACTTCGCAGCGCTCCAGTTCGAGAATACCGGTTGGACGTACGCTGATGATGCTCTGGAGACCAGCACAACAATCTATATCCAGCGGCAACGGGTCCAGCAAGCTCTGCAGGGTGATCTGTCATGGCTACGTCCGGTGCAACTATCGCCATCACCCCCACCTATTATGACCAGTGAGCTGGTGTATCTTCAGTTCAAGCATGCCCTCCTGCGCACGGAAGACACACCGCGTCGCCCTGGGCCGAGCGAAAGCCCCAATGATGTCCTGGACTCCGGCGCATTCTACGTTACCGATCAGAACGTCCACCTGGTAGGCCGCGACCGCGATTGGTCGTATGCGCTGGCGCGGATCCGCGATGTCGAATTCTCAAAAAAGGGTTGGAAAGTTCACCTGGATACGAAGGAAACCAAACGCTTCTTCCAAGCTGAGAATCATGCTGAGGCGATGGATGCCCAGCTAGCGACGGCGGTAATCAAAACGCTATGGCAGCGGCACCAGGAAAGACATCAGGCCTGAGGGGGTGGCCCGGCGGGCTCTCTGTCAACCGCGGCAGGCAGTAAGATGAAGAAGGTGGTCCCCACTTCTTCCTGGCTTG
>JAADYW010000122.1 GCA_010092845.1 Chloroflexota bacterium | reverse complement strand
TGCTGTGGGAGACGCGCTCTGTGCCAAACGTCTCGACCGATAATGATAATGGCTGGGCGACTCCAATCGCATAAGAAATCTGCACCTCGAAGCGGTCGGCAAGGCCCGCAGCTACAACGTTCTTGGCGACATAGCGTGCCATGTAAGACGCCGATCGGTCGACTTTTGTCGGGTCTTTGCCAGAGAACGCGCCCCCACCATGCCTGGCTACCCCGCCGTACGTGTCGACAATGATCTTGCGACCAGTGAGACCGGCGTCACCCATTGGCCCCCCTGTGACGAAGCGGCCGGTTGGGTTCACATAAAATTTGGTGTTCTCGTCAATGAGATCGTCGTTGATAACCGCTTTGATCACATGCCGGACCACGTCTTCACGGATTTGCTCGTTGCTGACATCAGGGGCGTGCTGGGTCGAGACCAGGACGGTATCAACGCGCTTGGGCTGGCCATATGCGTATTCAACGGTCACTTGGCTCTTGCCATCTGGCCGCAGGTAGGGCATGGTGCCATCGCGGCGGACCGTGGCCAGCTGCTTAGTGAGCTTGTGGGCCAGCATGATGGTTAGCGGCATGTATTCGGGGGTTTCATTGCAGGCGAAGCCGATCATCATTCCCTGGTCACCGGCGCCGATAGCATCAAGCTCTGCATCGGTCATTTTTCCTTCACGTGCTTCCAGTGCCTGATCGACGCCCTGGGCAATATCACTCGATTGCTCGTTGATCGCCACCATCACACCACAAGTGTCAGCGTCGAAGCCGAATTTGCCCCGCGTATAGCCGATATCGCGCACAACATTGCGTACCACAGACTGCACATCGACATAGGTTGCTGTACTGATTTCGCCAAAGACTATCACCAGACCGGTTGTTGTTGATGTTTCGCAGGCCACGCGGGCATTCGGATCCGTTTGGAGAATAGCGTCGAGGATGGCATCTGAGATCTGGTCGCATATTTTGTCCGGGTGGCCCTCGGTTACTGATTCGGAGGTATAGAAAAGCTGAGGCGAGGTCATAAACGTGGTGGTGCTGCTACTAGACATCAGGAGTCCTTTCGTTTGCGGTAAAAACGCCCGCTGCAAGAACAGGGGCGATCGTTGCTCCGTCGTATGGCGGCATCAATTGGATAGTATAGCGTGTATGGTGATGATAAAGTGAAAAGCGTTGCATGCTTTGCCAGAAAACTTGCGGCGGATAGTACCACAGTCAAAATCAGGCTGTCAACTACTTGTGATGTTGTGGCAAGACGAGGGAAAACCATCTATACGGAAGGCCTAGACCATCCGTATAGATGGGGGGCTTCTATATTTTGGAGCGCACGCGCAAATGGTCACTTATCGCTTGCGTAAAAACGTTGGGATCTCAAGATCATCCGTGTCGTACCCGCGTGGCGGGAGAGCGTCCTTGCGTGACGACTGGTTCCCTGGCTTCTGCGGGCTGGTTGTTCCCGACGACTGCTGCTGCTGTTGGGCCTGGTTCTGTGACTCGTTCGGTTGTGATTGCTGGCGTGGCGGTGGTTGTTGTGGCGCCTGTTGCGGCTGCGCAGGCTGATAGGCCGGTTGCTGCTGCGTCCCCTGATAGGAGGACTGCGCTGGTGCCTGGTATTGCTGCTGCTGTTGTGCCTGATAGTTCTGGGATGATTGGCTTGATGTCCAGCCGCCAGAACTGGATTGCTGCGCAGCATTGGGCCGGCGCACAACGCGATCCTGATCAAACCCTGTGGCGATCACAGTAATGCGTAGTTCGTCGCCCATGTTCTCGTCGATAACGGCACCGAAGATCAGGTTGACATCGGGGTGGGCCGTTTCCTTGATGATCGCTGCCGCCTCATTGACCTCGAACAGGCTCATGGTCGGGCCACCGGTCACGTTGAACAGAATACCCCGTGCCCCATCGATGGTGACGTCCAGCAGGTTGCTGGAGATAGCAGCTTCGGCAGCCACGCGCGAACGATCCTCGCCGCTGGCACGGCCAACGGCCATCAGGGCCGCGCCACCTTCGCTCATAATGGCACGCACGTCATTGAAGTCCAGGTTAATCAGGCCGGGGACGGTAATCAGCTCCGAGATACCCTGGATACCCTGGCGCAGCACATCGTCAGCCATCGCGAACGCCTCTTGCAGGCTGGCGCGCTTGTCGACGATCTGCAACAGGCGATCATTGGGAATGACGATGAGCGTGTCGACCTGGCTCTTTAAGCCTTCAATGCCCTGTTCCGATGTCTGGATGCGGCGGGCACCTTCAAATGTGAAGGGGCGGGTGACGACGCCAATCGTCAACGAGCCGAGTTCGCGCGCTGCCTGGGCAACGATGGGTGCAGCGCCGGTCCCGGTGCCGCCGCCCATGCCGCAGGTAATGAACACCATATCGGCACCACGCAAGACCTCGTAAAGTTCATCCGCGCTTTCCTCGGCCGCTTTGCGCCCAATTTCGGGATTGCCGCCAGCGCCAAGTCCGCGCGTCAGTTTGTCTCCGATGCGCACTCGTGTCTTGGCTTTGCTCAGCAGTAGGGCCTGAGAGTCCGTGTTCACAGCGATGAACTCGACGCCTCCCATGCCTTCATCGATCATACGATTGACGGCATTTCCGCCGCCGCCACCGACGCCAACGACTTTGATATTGGCGAAATTGTCTTCAGGTTCGATGAAAGTTGGTTGATCAACCATTAGCGATGTGCTCCATGAATAGATTAAAGCCTAGTTTGCGGCAAGTGACTATTCGCCTAGATTGTACGATAAACGAGTATAATGCAAAAGCGATTTGTTAGAAAATCGTAAGATGCTTCCATATATTCTAAGGCAAGTGCTCATCTTCTGGCAAGAAACGCTTCAATAATCCCCCAAAGAACTTGCTGATCCCACCTGCATCGTTCGGGGGGCGCGGGGGGCGGTCGCTACGCCGCAGCGTTTCGCGCCGGTTGTCTTCAATATCCATGATAAGCCCCAGCCGCAGCAATCCCACGGACGTACTGAAAGCTGGGCTACGTAGCATATCCGTCATACCACTGATAGATTCGGGTTGGGCCACCCGAGCCGGCATATTGAGCGTACGATTGGCGATAGCACGCATGCCTGGCAACAGGCTGGCGCCCCCCGTCAGGACAACCCCAGCCGGCAACAAGGCCTCGTGGCCGCTTTGTTGAAGTTCGTTAAGCACCAATTCAAACAACTCGGTCACACGCATATTGATGATCATGGCCAGATCAGAGCGTTTCACTTTACTTAGCCGTTCTTCACCAAACGGTTGCACGGGAAAGGTCTCTAGTGCATTAATCTCCCGTGGGTCCGCGTGCCCGAAGTCCAGCTTGACCGATTCTGCGATCTCAAAGGGCAGACTCAGGCCATGGGCAATATCATTGGTGACGTGCTGGCCGCCCACCGCGATCGCAGCCGTATGCCAGATTGCGCCTTCCACAAATACAGCAATGTCCGTGGTGCCGCCACCGATATCGAGAACCATCACTCCGGCATCGCGTTCGGTCTGGGTCAGTACCATGTCGCCGGAAGTCAACGGATTGAGGATGAAGCGATCCACATAGACTCCGGCCTTCTCGACACATTTTTCTAGATTACGCAGGCTGGTGCTCGATGCCATGATGATATGGGCATCAACTTCGAGCCGGTAGCCATGCATGCCCTTTGGGCTGCGGACACCGACATAGTCATCCAGATTGTAGCGCCGGGGGACAACATGCAAGACTTCGTAGCCGTGAGGGATGGGCACAGCCCGGGCCGCTTCCATCGCACGTTGGACATCGTTATCGTCGACTTCGCGTGTCCCCGAGATGCCGGTGACACCGCTGTTGTTCATGCTTTGCACATTGGTCGTTGAGAGCGAGACAAACGCCCGGCCAATTTCATAGCCGCTGGTGCGCTCGGCTTTGTGGACAGAAGACGAAATACTGGCGCTGAGCGCATCGACATCGGTGACCATGCCTTTGCGCATACCACGGGCAGGTTCCAGGCCAACGCCGAGAATGTACGTGTCGTTGGCCCGCACTTCGCCAACGATTGTGCAGATCTTCGTCGTCCCAATGTCAATTCCGACAACTATCTCGCCCATGAATTATCCATTACTGATCCGGGAAACGGTTGACAAAGGTCGGGTGATCGGGGTCAGAAACGTTAACTTCCTCAAACTGAATGGTCGGGAAATTGTTGCGAACGATCGCATCATAAACCAGCAGTTTCTGTTCCATATTGGTACCGGTCCCAAACCAGGCAATCCAATTCCCCTCTTCACGGAAACCCAGCCCCTTAATCGGATCATACAGCATCACTTTTATCCTAGGCAATTTCGCTTTGAGTTGCAATGCACCAGTGATCACTGAGCGATCAATACGCGAGCCGACCCCTAGGGGTTCCTGGGCCGGGCCTTGATACACAATCCGCAACAAGTCCTCCCGCTCCTGGCGCTGGAACATCACGATGCCGTTGACGTCTACCCAGTAGCGAAACTCGCCCTGTTGCCAGGTGATAGCTGGGTCGCGTTCGGTGATGTAGATCGAAACCATATTCGGAGGCCAACCGATGAACACTTGAGCATCTGCAATACTGGGGTTGCTTTCAAGTTTGGCCTCGATCGCTCGCGAATCTAACTGGAACAGATTCTGGCGTGCAATCTCTGTTGCCTCGAAGACCTGTTCAGCCGTAAGGTAACGTTCACCGCCGACGGCGATAGTCTTAACAGCGAATAGTTCCGTCTGTGGGCTCAGCATAATATATAGGATGATGGCCAGTGAGGCGGATATGGTTCCAGAGAGCCAGCGCCAGGAGACCCAGACAACTCCCCGGGGCCGGACACGGTCCTCCGGCCGGCTTAACCCTTCCCGCCGCTCGCGTTCCAGGCGTCGTTCCTTCCGTCGACGACGGAGGGGCAAGCGACGCGCCCCATCAGCACCAGGCTGCCAGATGAGGAACCAGTTCGCAGATCGTTCTTTCGAGGCAGGGGTGTTTTGGCGCATGCGACGGCGTGCCAACCGCCGGTGTAGCCTGGCGCGGCGCCCGACTGCGGCCTTGACATGCCCGTCTGGAGGCGCAACATCCTTGTCCTTTGGGGTTGGTGGCGCCTCCGTGTTGAGTGATGAGCCCTCGCGAGCAGCGCGTTTGGCCTGCAGGCGCGCGCGTCGTTTACGGTCTACTGAAAACATACTTCATCGTCTTTTGAGCACTATTGTGCGCGTCGTCAAGGTGATGGCTTGCTTTGAAAATGGGTCCGACAAGCTATCTTGACAGGCGCATCAAGGTTTGGACCCGACTTGGCTCCGTGTAGAAGATATAGGTACACCAAGCTGACCAAAACGTCTACTGTTCTATAGTACCATTAGGATGCAACATCGCAGGCGGGCAGTATTACTCCTCCAAGCCTTCGCCGATTTGCTCAATCTCTAGCTCTAAGCCAACCCCGAAACGAGTTGCAACCGTCTGTTGAACGTGCTGGATCAACGCTGCATAGTCACTGGCTGTGGCGTCGCCGGTGTTGGTGAAGAAGTTGGCGTGAACCGTCGATACCTCAACCCCGCCGATGCGATGTCCTTTGAGACCAGCGGCCTCGATCAAGCGTCCAGCATAGTCGTCAGGTGGGTTCTTGAACATACTCCCCAAACTGGCCCCAGGTGGCTGGGTTCTCTTCCGGTAGACGATGAATTCATCAGCGACCTGGGATAGTTCTTTCGGATCATGGCCTGGCTCGAGCTGCAGCGTAGCCTGCAAGACAATATAGCGGCCGCGTTTACCCTTGAGCACGCTATAGCGATAATCGTAGTTCAGCGCTTGGGTCTGCCAGGTTTCTGGGGTGGTTGAGGTCTCCAGATCGATAATCTCGACGCTGGCCAGATTGTGCGCCATATCACCCCCGTGCGCGCCAGCATTGTTGACGACGGCCCCGCCCACTGTCCCGGGTACACTGACACCCCATTCCAGGCCCTTAAGTCCCTGACCAATGCAGCGCCGAGCGAGTGTTGTCAGGTTGGTCCCACTATCAGCAACGACTCTGCCTGAAGCGGCATCAATCTCAGTTTCCTTGCTCCGGTTGATGATCACGAGCCCGCGAAAACCGTACTCCGAAATGAGGACATTGGCGCCGCCGCCCAGGATGATCCAGCGTGTCTCCGTCTCTCTCGCCCATTGCACAGCAGCAATAAGGGCATCCCGATGCTGGGCAATTGCCAATATGTCTGCGGGACCACCCAGACGGGCCGCGGTGTAGCGGGCGAGGGGTTCGTCCCGATGGACGATGAGGTGAGGGAGCTCGTGCAGGGCCAGAGACATTACCAGCTAACCGCGAAAAGGCTCTTCTGGCAGTGTTAGTTTCTGGAGGAGCTGAGTTCCAATTGCCGGCGCATCACCTGCACTCATGATCAGCACGATGTCGCCGGGTTGGGCTTCGACGGCCAGTACCGCGGCCGTCGCGGCGAAGCCACCACTATAGCGTGCATCCGGATGTGTAGTAGCGATCATGCTGGCCAACTCTGGGGCTGAAAGGCCGGGCGTTGGTGTTTCTCGCACGGAATAGACATCCGTAACCAAGACATGATCCGCTGCCCCAAACGAATTGATGTATGCGTCCACCAGCGCGCGCAGGCGCGTATAGGTGTGGGGTTGCCAGACAGCCCACAAGTCGCGGCCCTGCCCGTGCCATGCATCGAGCATGACACGGATTTCGGTTGGGTGATGGGCGTAGTCGTTGACTACAGTAATGCCCTGGGCCTGGCCCATTATCTCCGCGCGGCGCTCAGTGCCAGCAAAAGTCGCCACGGCTTCAATGGCGGTTTCGTATCCGACGCCAACCGCATCAGCAGCAGCCAGGGCCGCCAGCGTGTTCTGGACATTATGTTGGCCGAGTAATGGGAGCGCGACGCTGGTCAATGGTGTTGCCTGGTAATGCAGGACGAAGCGTGTCTTGCCAGGGGTTGGATTCTCGATGGCGTCTGCAAACCAGTCACTGTCTGGATTTGACAGACTATAGGTGACAACTGGCTTGCCATCCCAGCGACGCTTTTCCGCAAGTTCAGCCACGATTGGACTATCAATGCCGGCGACAAGGACGCCATCCGGTTGGATCTGGCCGATAAACTGCCGGAAGGCATCGCGTGTTGACTCGAGTGTCGGGAACTGATCGTGGTGGTCGTGCTCGATATTGGTGAGTATGGCAACTTCTGGGGCAAGTCCCAGGAACATCAGGCCGTATTCGTCCGCCTCGATGACAAAGTGCGGTCCCTTGCCGGCGCGGGCATTTGTCCCGACGTCCTTCATCACACCGCCGACAATGGCGGTAGGATCAAGCCCGGCAGAGGCGAGGATATGGGTGACTAAGGCGGTGGTGGTTGTCTTGCCGTGTGTTCCCGCGACAGCGATCGTCCGGTAGCGCGCTGTTATGCTCCCGATAGCTTCCCGCCGGTTCATCACAGGGAGACCAGCCGCCTGCGCTGCCTGGATTTCGGGATTGTCCTGGGGAATCGCACTACTGGCGAGCACAACTTCGGCGCCTCCAATATTGGCCGCAGCGTGCCCGTGATAGATTGAGATACCAGCACCCTGCAGGCGCTCGATGAGTAGATTCTGCTGCTGATCTGAACCAGATACGTGATAGCCAGAGGCCTGCAGTACCTGCGCAATCGCCGACATCCCGAAGCCGCCAATGCCGACAATATGAACGTGTCGGCCGGGGCGTAAGCAGTTACTCACCGAGACATTTGCCTCCACAATATTCGGAATGGGGCCGCCATCATCGATTGCCAGTTAGAAACACACAATGTGCTTTATCTAGATTATTGCTATCAGAATAAACAGGAACAACGCAATAACAAATATCGTGAGCAAGTTGCCTTCTTGCATCCAAACCAGCGGCAGATTGGAAACCATATCGGCGCTGCTCGAATTGGGTGACGGGGCTGTGATCTGGGGTGAGAGCGGATAGCCTAGCTGGTCCATGAAGTACCATAGCGACCCGAAGACCAAATAGGCGTTGAAGCCACCCATCAGACT
>JAADYW010000121.1 GCA_010092845.1 Chloroflexota bacterium | reverse complement strand
GTTCTCTGGCATTTCTTCAGGATGTTCATTCTGGGGTTCGGGGTGCGTGTCGATATCGTCGGTGTGTTTGGTATTCATGTGCTCATCTGTCATCGTGGCAATTTATCCTGAATCGTTCCATGCACTGCACCTTTCCTCACAAACTTGCCCAAGTGTATCGTAGGTCTAATAGAATCACGTAAAAAAAACATCAATGGCCTATTATAAAGAAGGTACCTATTGGGCAGGGTGGAACTGATCCAGAGCGCGGTTGCTCACGAAGGGTATGAAGCCGAGTTCACGTGATGTCTGATAGACCCAGGCGATGTTCTCAGAATAATCAACCGTGAAAACGGGGATCCCCTGTGCATGTGCAATGTTGAGATAGTATAGATAGGACTCGCTACTGACATGAAGGATGCTATCGGGAAACATCTCGTACAGCTCGCGACAGGGTGCGGATAGTTGTGTCACATAGGCGTCGCTCTCAACCTTGTCCTCGGTACGCGGCAACGGACAATCACCGGAGGGATCGTTGTCAGCAGCGCCATCGAACCATACCTGTTCCTGGGCAATCGCATCAACTGTCTGCGTGTAGGCCTCGTGCTCGACAAGCTCTGCCGCATTTTGCCCGATTACCAGGAACTCAGGATCCTGGGCACGGCCAAAATTGGCAATATCCTCGACCCACCACAGGATTTCTTGCATCGGGTCAACGTCATCTTGTTCAGCGATCCTGATCACGCTTTCGTCCGAATACGCTTCAATCCAGTCCAGGTAGACGCCATCGAACCCGGCATCGAGAATTCCTTGGAGATATCCCGCTGGCCCTAGCCAGATGGCCTGATAGTCGTCATACCAGAATGCGACGGGGTAGTTCCCCGCCCAGCCATCTGGATCCTCGCCCGCAATCCAGCCCGGGTTACCGGGTGCCCATCCAGGTTGCCAGTAGGTGCGATAGTCCTCTACCTGTCCAACATCGATATAGGCCAGTACCAGCTTGGGGTGGGGTGCATTTTGGAATCTGGCAACAACATCGGCAATCGGGTAACCAGTGTTATTGACCTCTGGTGGAATAATCGATCACAACCAGGTCATATTCAGACGCCGCGATCTGTTCCACGGTCTCGTCCTCCACGTTGACGTCTAGGTAGTAAAACCATCGTTCAACTTCATCTAGCGAGCGCTGTTGATAGATATCGCTACCGGCGAGAACACTCTCTCGCGGCCGGAAGTGCCCGCCTATAAAAGGTGTACCGATTACCATGAGCATCAATAGCCCGAAAACGATCTGTGAGCAACGGCAGGGCGTCATTAGTATTGGTCTCCTTATGGTAGATGAATTGGTGGGCAGACGTTCCAACACCCATTAAACTTGAAATACTACTGAGAACCAAGAAGGGAATTGGCCTCAAGATGAAAGCTGTCCTTTTGTACGAACACGGCCCTATTGAAAATATGCGGTTTGTGACTGATGCCCCGTTACCGGAGCCTGAAGCCAATGAAGTGCGCGTCAAGATCGAGGCGATTGCGATGAACCGGCTTGACCTCTTCGTGCGCAATGGTTGGCCCGGCCTCAAGCTTGCGATGCCCCACATCCTTGGGGCTGATAGTGCCGGGATCATTGACGCGGTTGGTGAAGACGTAAAAGGCTGGGAGGTTGGCGCCCGCGTAGCGGTCAATCCGGGGGTGGTTGAATGCTCGGGCTGTGAATGGTGCGACCGGGGAATGGAGAATCTCTGTAAGACGTACCATATCCTGGGTGAAACCACCAGCGGGGTGTATTGTGAGTACTTCTGCGTGCCGGCTCGTAACCTGATCGCACTTCCGGAGCATGTCACATTTGAGGAAGGCGCCGCCGCAGGCCTGGTCTTCATGACTGCCTGGCATAGTATGATTGTCCGTGGCAACCTGCGACCTGGTGAAACGGTGCTGGTCGTCGGTGCTAGTGGGGGTGTCAACACGGCGGCGATCCAGATTGCCAGCATGATGGGATGCAAGGTCGTAGTGGTCGGTAGTACCGATGAGAAGCTCGAGAAAGCGCAGGCACTGGGCGCTGATGTCTTGATCAATCGCAACACAGTTGAAGACGGCAACTGGGGACGGGCTGTATACCATGCCACGGGCCGGCGGGGCGTTGACGTTGTCTTTGACAACGTCGGGGCACCAACCATGCTGAGTAGTATCCGCTCCGCAAGGCCAGGTGGCCGGGTGATCACCGTGGGTAATACCGCCGGGCCACGCTTCGAGATTGACAATCGCTTCATCTTCTTCCGGAGTGTTAGCCTGATTGGCTCTACAATGGGCACCAATGCAGACTACCGGGATGTAATGAACCTGATCTTCGAAGGCAAACTCAAGGCGGTTGTTGGGCCGATCTATCCGCTCGAGGAGGTAGCCCAGGCGCACCAGACTATGCAAGATGGCGACATGTTTGGCAAGATCATTCTGAAGCCCTAGGTGACATCAGCCACTGCAGGCCATTGATCCCCGTAGAATTGCGAATTCGTAGCCGGCGCAGGCGGAATAAGTCGCTACTATAGTGCAGCATACCATCCCAGGTTGTGGTTGCCATCAAATGGCCAGTTTCGCGCACAATCTCGATGGTGTTTTCATCAAAGCGCCCTGCGGGGTAGCAGAAAAAGCGTGGACGATAGCCGAAAGTCGCCTCGATCGCATTGGCGGCACCATCGATTTCGCGCATCAGGAAGTCGCGCTCCCGCTCAGCCAGGTTAGGGTGAGACCGGCTATGGTTTTCGACCTCCATGCCTGCTTCGATCAACCTGCTCGCCTGGCCCCAGGTCATGTAGCCCGGGTTGTCCATGAACTGAGTGACGATGAAGAATGTTGCCACCAGATCATGGGCCTGCAGAATAGGGAAAGCGTTCTCAAAGGCGTCAATGTAGCCGTCATCAAATGTTAAAATGACCGGTTTGTCAGGCAAGGGGGTGCCCTCAGTCAGTGCCTGATGAAGCTGCCAGAGAGAGATGCCGGTGTAGCCATTGTCCACCAGAAAGGCACAATGCTCCTCAAAGCGATCTGGGGGCAGGCTGAGGTCGAGGCGATAGCGATCGGCTGTTTCGGGTGGTGTGCTGATGTAATGATACATCAGAATCGGGCATTCGATCCGCCGCCGGACCAACGTCTGGGCTGAGGCCAGGTGGCTCCCGGTCAGCATACCACTTGCTAAGCTAACGGCAAAAGTGAGAAATTGGCGTCGATTCATAGATAACACTACTCCTGCTGCCAATAGTTTACGCCACAGCGGTGCTCGTTTTCAATGATGCCGCAGTACAGGTGAGCTATCTCTCATAAATCCGGAGATTACCCTCTCTCTGATATTTCAGGTATCATATGTGACGTATTTCACGCTATGGATATAAGCGCGCTTTTAAAGGAATATTCTCTATGCCGCGTGTGTTGACGCATCATTCTATACGAATTATCGTGCTCATCGGGGTAGTGGGGTTGATGATAGCGGCCTGTGGAACCGAGGCGACGGAGTTGCGCCCAACATTCGAACCCACCAATACTTATGATTTCACTGCACGTTTGCAGGCCCAGGGTGACCAGACAACAGTGGCTGAAATCGAGCCGACAGATACTCAGGCGCCTTCACCTACCGTTGTTCCTCCGACCGCTACGTCGACTGAGGCCGCACCCACCGAAGCCCCGCCTACACCGACACCCGAAGCTCCATCCCAGGAGTTGCCAGGTGATCCTGCCGTGGGAGAGGTGCTCTTTAACAATATTCCGGCGCCTTCAACCGGACAGATGTGCATCACCTGTCACAATCCCGCGGAGCCAGTGCCGGGGACAGGTCCATATATGTACGGCATTGCGAACATTGCGGGCGAACGAGTTGAGGACCTCAGCGCCGAAGAGTATCTTTACCAATCGATTACCAATCCAAATGCGTACATCGTTGAGCAACAAGGCGATTTTGTTTATGCTCCTGGCGTGATGCCTGAGGACTGGTCGCAGGTGTTCTCCGAGGAAGATCTTGGTCATCTGGTGGCCTATCTGTTAACGCTCGACCAGGAACGGCCGGAATAACCCACAACTCCGGGCCAGGAGTTATATACTGGCCATACCATTCACCGTTGAACGACAATGAGGAGGGGGAATGTGCGTAACCGTATCGCATTTTTCGTGCTGCTGGCGATGTTAGTGGTCTGGGGCGTCCGTGCCCAGGACAATGAAGCGCTTCTGGAGATCACGTTGGCTACCCCTGCTGTGATTGGCGATGCCGGGGGGACTACCAACCTGACTGATGCCGACTTCGATGCTTTTGATGGTCGTGCTGGTGCGCAGCTCAATCAACCAGGACAATTTATCATGCTGCCAGCCGCAGATAATATCGATCTGTCTCGGGGCGAGCTCGAGTTCTGGTACCGGCCCAATTATGCTGCCGGCGCGGCCGATGATACGGCTCATCATCTGATTACACTTGGTGATGTCTACAACGTGCCCCGTTTTGCAATACTTGAATCCGATCGCCTCTATCTGTCGATCACCGATGCGAGTTGGACGACTTATGCTACGTCCACTGCCTATCATGCACCGGTATGGCAAGCGGGGGAGTGGGTTCATCTGCGTGCCCTCTGGAATAGTGAGGCCGCTACCGACGCCTTGCAACTGTATGTCAATGGCCAGCGCGTCGATGAGGGCGGGGCCTCGGGTGGTTGGGATATCGGTACCAGTGCCGATTATGAGGGGATTTTCGTGGGCTCAGCCAATGCTAGCGGCGAATTTGTGGCTGATGGGGCGTTGGCGAACCTTGTCATCCGGGGCGCGCCAGGCCAAACATCCCCAGTGTCTCCTACAGCAGATGATCCGGTTGAGGTTGATCCGACCCCGATTCCCTCTGAAGCTACGCCGTTGACTGAAGCACCGACGGTCGTTACCGAAGGTTGCATCGACCGCAGCGATCCATCTGTTATTGCCCAACAACCCGACGTGGCCTTACCGCCCGTGGGGCAGCCATTCGAAGATCCGCGCTTCTGCACAACGCTGCGTCGGGTCTCGGACGCCAGTGAACGCGATGGCTTCGAGACGCAGGAGTATTCTCAATTGCAGGCATTCTCTCAGGACAATGCCTATCTTCTACTGCTTTCAGGGCAAGACGGCTATATTGTGCGCCAGATGAGCGATTTCAGCCGTGTTGAGGGGTTGGCGGGCAACGAATGGAATGCGGCCCGCTGGTATCCACCTCAACCCCATACCCTGATTCACTTTGACAGCAACGCGGATACGACTCTACGTGTCCAATTGACGAACGTTGATACTGGTGCTACCGAAACGATTTTCACTTTCCCTGAACCCTATGAACGTATCATCGCCAATGCATCTTCTGATGAACTTTCGCTTGATGGCCGCTGGTTGGCTGGTATTGCCGACCGGGGTGATGGTGAATGGGTGATCTTTGCGCTTGATATTCAAAATGGCCAGCTCGGGGCTCAGTTGCCGATCAATACTCTCTATGAGGAGGAATGCACGCCCGATCCGCAGTGGGGAAATGTGACGCCGGATTGGGTTGGTGTTTCCCCGTTGGGTAATTACATGGTGATCCAGTGGACGCGCGACGGTACAGCTCCGTGCAGCGGTCTGGAGAGCCGCGATCTCCAATCGGGCGCATTTGTCGGGCGGCCCTATGATGGCCATCAGCATGGTGATCTCGGCGTCAAGCCAGATGGCACCGAGTTCTTCATGACTTTTGAGAACCATCCCAGCGGTCGTCTGGCACTGGGCATGCGCGATCTGCCGGGCACGGCCACGGTTGCTGTTCCTACCTATCTGACGGAGCTTGAATGGGGGCTTGCCGGCCACATCTCTTGTCGGGGGCCTGCCGGAATGTGTCTGGTGACCACATACAGTGACCCCGCAGATGGGTGGTTTCCTTTTGAAGGAGAGGTCTTCTTCCAGTACACCGATGGGCGGGTCGTGCGCCTGGCCCACCATCATTCCACTGCCTGCGGCTATTGGGTCCAACCCCGGGCGTCAGTCTCACGCGACGGTCGCTATGTGGTTTTCGCCTCAGATTGGGGGCGTGCGAATGCGTGTGAGGATCTCGGTCGCGGTGACCCTTATGTGTTGGACGTGCCATCTGATCTTGCTATCGAGACTATGCGTGAGACATCAGACACCGCCCCGCCGCCTGAACAATCGGGTGATGCGGATTCGGTTGCCTTCAATTTCGAGATACTGGATGGGGACTTCCGGCATGGCCAGAGGATTAGTATCGCCGATAGCGATGCTGATGGCGATCTCGATATTATCCTGGCCTCCAGTCTGAACGACGCGATCTATCACTACGAGAATGATGGCGCTGGGAGTTTTACGCGCTCTAATCTTGCGCCCGACAACAGCATTGTCGCGATGGAGACGGCCCTGGCGGATTTTGACGGCGATGGTGATCTGGATGTTGCCGCTGTGGGGCTGTTTGATCGCAGTTGCGAATTCTGTGCACCAGGCACCGTGCGCTGGTATGAGAACACTGGCGATGGCTGGGTCACACATGTGCTCAGCGATGGCCTGTGGGGCGCGCGAACGGTGGCTGCCGGTGATATTTCGGGTGATGGACAACCGGATATTGTTGTCGGTAGCATTGATCTTGGCGGTAGTGGGAACGGTATTTACTGGTTTGAAGCCGGTAGCGGGGAGGGGGCAATTCCAGTGGACGCGACCCTGCCGAACGTCAACACGGTTGAGATCGTAGATGTTGACGGTGATGGTACTCAGGATATCCTGGCGACCAGCCAGACTGGCAATCAGGTTGTCTGGTATGATAGCCAAAACCTGACACCACGCGTTATCGCCATGCCGCCGGGACCGTATGACATTGCCGTCGCGGAACTCGATGGCGACTCGGAGCTGGAGATTCTTGTGACCAGTGATGCCGGGGTAATACGCCATGATGCGGGGCCGAATCCGGCTGATGCCTGGGCCGAAACCGTGATTGATCCCGATCTCGGGTATGACGGAAGCGCCCAGCTTGAAGCCGTTGATATTGACGGCGACGGGCTGGTCGATGTCGCCATCACGATGAACAGTCCTTCAAGTGGCCAGTCAGGGTTGTGGTGGTATCGCCAGAATGTGGATGGAACCTGGGCGCGGATGGTGATCCGAAACGGCTATCCCGGCATCACGGATGTGGCGAGCGGCGATCTGGATGGTGATGGCGACCCTGATCTGGTAACATCAACCTACGAATACAGCAGCGCCAATGATGAGTTGGGGGTGTGGTGGCAGGAATAGCCAGGCTTTAACTTTAGGCTTGAGTTTTGGTTGGTGGATTGCTATACTGACGACGTCGAGTGGGCCTGTAGCTCAATGGCAGAGCAGGTGCCTTTTAAGCACTTGGTTGGGGGTTCGAGTCCCTCCAGGCTCACCACGCAGAAAGTGGCTACCCCAAACCGCTACTTCCTCAGAGCCGCGTAGCATAGCTCCAAGCGACCACTATACGTCATTCATCGTTAGTACACCGATACCAGGCGTTTGACCAGTGCATCTGGGACTGTAATCATGGGCCAGTGTCCAGACTGGAGCACGTGATAATCCCAGTTTAACTCCTTGCACGTCGCCTTCATCTCTGAGGACGGCTGACCATCCATATTGCAGTCGATATAGGTGGCATTAAGTTCTGATAGATGGCGCTTAAACGCTACAGGTTGCGTAACCGTCTGACCGGGATGAGGAACCATACGCTCGGTCAGGTAATGCTTTTGTTCATCAGATAGACTCGGGTCGCTCTTGATGTTCTCCGCTGCGGGTGGTGGCCATTTTCCGTCATGATCAGCGATCTCTTTCCGTTCCGACTTCGCTTGCTCCTCACCGAAAGCATCAATCAAAGATCTACCATCGTGCGGAAGAAAAGCCTTCACAAAGACAATATGCTTGATCCGTTCTGGGGTTTGGTCGGCAACTAATCCAGCAACTAGCCCTGAATACGAGTGTCCTACAATCACAACGTTTTGCAGATCATTATTGTGAATGAGCGCCACGACATCATCGACATGCGTTTGTAGGCTAATGTTGGCTGTATCAGCATTTTTCGCAACACCCGATAGTGTTAGCGAGTAGGCGCGATGACCCTGTGCCTTCAGCTTCTGTACAACTTCATGCCAGGCCCAGTCACCCATCCAGGCACCAGGAATCAGAATGAAGGATTTTGGTGTGTTATTCATACAAATTTACCTCATCAACCGATTGACAATTTGAGCGAAACAGCGCATTGAAGCTGCGGTCGCTCTAATCAAAGTTAGATCAGTTCCATAGCTGTTGTCTTGTACGTTTACGTCACGATGTTGATGAGGTGTGCAGAATCTCGGCGGGTGTTCTTCCTATGAGCCGCTTTAGGGAGCGTGTGAGGTG
>JAADYW010000017.1 GCA_010092845.1 Chloroflexota bacterium | reverse complement strand
TCTCGTTCGATGAGCCCGATACCATGGAAGCACTAGACGCCTTCGCCACCCAGGTACTGGATGCGGCGATCAACTATGGCGGATACTTCAATAAGTTGGATTTCGGCGACAAAGGTGGCGTGATACTGGTCCTCTTTGGCGCACCAACCGCCTATGAGAACAACCTGGAACGTGCTACCGATTTCTTGTTGGCGGTGAGTAGCCAGGATTCCGCTGTGCGTTGGCGAGCGGGGCTCACCTTTGGAACCGTCTATGCCGGCTTGATGGGGGGTGTTGAGCGTAGTGAGTATACCGCCATTGGCGATGTCGTGAATCTGTCGGCGCGTTTGATGATGCAGGCCGGATGGGGAGACTTGTGGGTTGCTCAGAATGTTGCCAATGCGCTCCGTGAGCGTGGCTATCAGTTCCTTCCACTGGGAAGCTTCTCCTTTAAAGGTAAACGTGGCGAGATAGCCGTGGCCCAGCTGGAAGGCAAGCAACGCCGCGCCGACTATTCGGTACTCTATGCGGGAACCCTAATCGGACGTGATGAGGAGCTGGGAACCCTTCTGGGCTATCTGGAACCCATTTTTGAGGGGCGTTTCGGGGGCCTGGTCTATATTTACGGTGACGCTGGTATGGGCAAGAGCCGCCTTGTCTTCGAGGCCCGCCAGCGTTTAGAGCAGAGGCATACCCTGAAATGGTTTGCCTGCCCGGCCGATGATATTTTGCGTCAGTCATTGAATCCCTTCCGGCATTTCTTGCGCGATTACTTCAACCAGCACCCTGAGCAAACGCTTGAGGAGAATCGCCAGCATTTTGACAATGTATTTGACACACTGACTGCGCCCCTTGAGGATGATGAACTCAGGGAGGAATTGCAACGGACTCGGTCCGTGCTGGGCGCCCTGGTAGACCTCCACTGGGAAGAGTCGCTTTACGAACAGCTCGATCCAAAGCTGCGTTTCGAGAATATGCTGTCTGCCTTCAAATCGTTGATCCTGGCCGAAGCGCACCAGCAGCCAATCGTCATCCATGTCGAAGATCTGCACCAGCTCGACGCAGACTCGATCGCGTTACTACAGGAGCTTTCCCGCAACATCGGCGATGTGTCGTTCGTTATCCTCATGACAAGCCGCTATCTGGACGACGGGAGTGCATTTTCCATCGAGGTTGATCCCGATATTCCTCAAAACGCACTGCACCTGGATCAACTGACCCCGTCAGGAATTGCAGCGCTGGTCAGTACTATTCTTGGTGGTCGGGTGAGCAACGCTCTGGTTGACTTCCTGGCGGATAAGACAGCAGGTAATCCTTTCTTCGTGGAGCAACTGGTTCTGGAACTCCGCGAACGCGAGATGCTGATCTACGATGAAAATGGTATCTGGACATTACCTACCCGCCAGACGCTGGAAGTTCCTGGGAGTATCAATGCTGTGCTGGTTGCCCGCCTCGACCGCCTCACAGCACGCGTGAAATCGGTAGTGCAGACTGCCTCTGTGCTGGGCCAGGAGTTCGAGGTACGTGTCTTGTCGCAGATGCTGAAAGGGGATGAGCGCGTACTGGACAAGGTGCGCGAGGGCGAGACAGAGGCCATCTGGCAAGCACTCAGTGAGATCCGGTATATCTTCAAGCATGTGTTGCTACGTGATGTCGCCTATGAGATGCAGCTCCGGGCGCGGTTACGTGATCTGCACCGTCTGGCGGCAACATCAATTGAACAGGTCTTTATGGAGGACCTGGTACCTTACTACGGCGATCTGGCTTATCATTTCCGGCGCGCAGAAGCGGCCTCGCAAGAACGGTACTATGCCCGCCTGGCCGGCGAGGATGCAGCGGCAAAGTTCGCCAATACTGAGGCTGAGGCATATTTCAGCCGCGCGTTTGAGCTGACCGAACCTGATGATCTGGTAACGCGCTACGAATTGCTACAGGCCCGTGAACAGGTATATGACCTGCAGGGCGCACGTGACGCCCAGCGCGCCGATCTGGACAGCCTGGCAACGCTTGCTGAGCAGATGGATGATAACACGCGCCGGGCGACTGTCGCCCTGCGACGCGCCAGTTACGCCGTTGCCACAAGTGCCTATGACGAATCCCTTACAGCGGCCCAACAGGCGATTGCCTATGCCCAGACTGGCGGAAATCAATCTGACGAAGCTGCGGGTCACTATTGGGCAGGCATGGCGGCGATGCGCCAGGGGGCGTATTCGACGGCCCGAGAACAGCTCGATCTAGCGCTTGCCCTAGCACGAAATCAGGGCTTACAACAGGTTGAGGCCGACAGTCTGCGCATCCAGGGCTTGACTTCACAGTACGAGGGCGACTTCAGTGATGCCAAACGCTTTGGTGAGGAAGCCTTGCTAATCTACCAGGCCAGCGGCAACCGCCGGGGTGAAAGCAACGCGCTGATCAATCTGGGCAACCTTTCATATCTGCAGGGTGACTACAGCAACGGGCAAAACTACTATCGCCAGGCACTGTCCCTCTACCGGATGATCGGCGACCGGCGCGGGCAGAGCATGGCGTTCAACAACCTGGGAGGGGTTGCCTTTGCCCAGGGCCACTATACAGCGGGGCGCGCTTACTGCGAGCAGGCCTTGCGCCTGAATCGTGAGATTGGTAACCGGCAAAGTGAAAGCCGCGTTATGGCCAATCTGGGACTGGTGTTCAACGAACAGGGCGACTACGACACAGCACGGGGGTACTTCGAGCAGGCGTTGCAACTGAGCCAGCAAATTGGTGACCGCAATCACGAGTGCTGGGTACTTCGTAACCTGGGGTTGCTCTTCCAGAGCCTCGAGGAATACGATGTCGCCTATCAGTACAGCCAGCAAGCCTTGCAAATCGCACGGGAGATCGGTGCCAGAGCCTACGAGGGCGATGTACTGACTGTCCTGGGCTATGCGCTGGAAGGGTTGCAACGTTATGATGAGGCCTTGTCGGTTTACCAGGAGGCCTTCGAGCTGCATACCGAACTCGGCGCGGCAAATCTTACGATGGAGCCAATGGCTGCCCGAGCGCGCGTGTTCCTGGCCCAGAACAACCTCGTCCAGGCGGCGCAGGTAGTTGATGAGCTTCTGGGCCGGCTTGAAACCGAAAGCCTGGACGGGACTGAGGAGCCTATCCGGATTTACCTATCCTGCTATCAGGTCCTCACCGCCAACAATGACGAGCGCGCCGCCAGAGTTCTGGCAACGGGTTACGAGTTGCTACAAGATCGGGCGGGCAAGATCGGTGACGAGGCACTGCGTCAAGCCTTCCTGGAACGCGTCCCTGCCCACCGGCGTCTCGTGCAGATCTGGTCGGAGCAAAACCCGCCCAGCGAATAGAATCATCACCTGAAACTAAATCAGTTTAACCTTGCCGGGTCATAGCTTGCACAAGCGAGTGTTATGATCTGGTTTGATTTGAGAAAATTCGTTTCGTTATAACCACGCTAATATATCAATGGAGTATAATGAGGGTGGTGCTTAACAGGCCAGCTAATATAAAGTCGGTTAAGCTGTCCCCACAAGATCGTTGCCCACCAGAGCATTTATTGTTCTCTGGTGGCAAATAGTCGTACATATCTGAAGGATCGTCCGGAAGAAACCAGGAGGAGACATAATCATCATGTTAGGCTTCCGGTGGCGAACCGTTTTCGCCATATTGCTTTTATTGACACTTGTCCCGACCTTTAACTTTGTAGCCGAACAGTCCCCCCAACCCGAACCGGCGTTTGCGCAAGCACCGGTTGAGACGTGTACCGTGACGATTGAGCAGCTCTCTGGCCAGGGGCGTTTCAACCTGGACGGCGCGGGCCGCTTTTCGCTCGATGGTGCCGGTCGCTTTTCGCTCGATGGTGCTGAAGGCCAACCGCTGGATGATGCGGCCAAGGTTGAGGCCCAGGCCAACGTCGTGGATCCCAATTGGATCCGCCAGCCCATGTCTGAAATCGCCGAGCCAAGCAGCCACGTGAAGGTTGCAGTGCTCATTGTTGACGATTTCCGTTATGACCTGCCCCCAGCACCGGGTGAGACCTTTGGCGAATTCATCCTGCCGCACGGTGCTAGTGTGCAAAGTGTTCTTAGCGATGGATTTTTTGGCAGTTTAGCCGGTTATCAGAATATCAGCTTCGGTGATGTAGACTTTTTCCCGATCGATATCACCGATGAGGCAGCCAACTGGCGCGCCGATCTAGTCGCTGGGAAGATCGAGGAAAAGGTTGACGAACTACGCGGGGAGTACACACGGTTCGTCATCAACATGAGCTTCTCGCTGATCCCGTGCTCGGACCCTAGCACAGGCTTTGATTTCTATCAATACCTCGAATTTGTTGAAACGAACCAGCCTTTTTGGATTGGTACCAACGGTCAACCCATCAATGTTACTGGCGAAGGTGACCAGTACGTTATTGACTATGGCCTGGAGCAGTACTTCGCTGAACAGCTCGGTATCGCCAACCCGGGACAGTATCTGGTCGAACTGCTCAATAGCGTGCCCGATAATGGGCTGACCGGTCTACAGGCGTTGCTGGCCAGCTACCTCGAGGAGAGCGCAACATCGATCACCACTGCCGATCTGGATGGTGCCATTTTCTTCCCGATTGCGGCGGCCGGCAACTACCGTGACCTGCTGATCGCACAGGGACTTGAACCGGCTCCATTTGCGCCGGGGCGCTGGTTTGAGACCATCGCCGTCAGTGCCACACTCGGCGATGCAACAGGTGCACCGCTATGGGAGTATTATCAGAACGGCAATATCGTGGCGCCAGGGGCGTGGCACTACTTCCCGCAATATGGTAACGGCGTTTATCGAGCTGGAACCTCGTTCTCGACTCCGCTCGTGAGCCTTATCGCCACGCTGTATGCTTTCCACCCCAACGACGGTAACTTCCCCTGCAATTTCGGCCTTCCAGGAGATGCCAAGCCGCCCCTCGTCGATCCTTTTGACCTATCAAACCCAACCTTCTTCGATGGGCCCCTGGATTGTCAGACACCTATATCACCGGATGGCAACCCCTCTATTGATATTGAGGTAACACCAGACTCACAGTCGGTGGCGTTTGGCGACGATGCCGTGCTTACTGTTACGGTGACCAACACCGGCGATACGACCCTCAACAACATCGAATGGGACGCGCCCTATTTCTGCTACACGCCTTTCAACTCGTCCTTCCCCGACTCACTTCTACCGGGGGATTTTGCCACTCAGGACTGCACGATCTTTAGCGCTAGCGACGATTTCCCGCTGACCTTCAGTGTCTATGGTGAGAACTCGGATAGTCGCGTCGTTTTCGACTTCGATCGTGTAGAAATCATCGTTGACGGCACCCCCAAGATCTTCATCGAGAAGACGGCCCTAACGCCAGAAGTACAGGCCGGCGCGACCGCTGAGTTTCAGATTACGGTGGTCAATAGCGGCGAAATGCCCTTCACCCGCCTCGTGATTGAGGATGACCTGGCGCCAGATTGCGCCCAGGAATTTGAACCCCAGGGTGGCGAGTTTGAACCGGGTGAGACCCTGCAGTACACCTGTGTGTCGGAGGAATTAACCGAGAGCATTGTCAACCGGGCCCGTGTGTTCGCTTACCTGGACGATATCCAGTATGCAGTTTATAGCGACATCGCCGCGGTTGAGGTTGTCGATGAAGTCCCCTTGGCAGCCGCCAACGACACCGCTACGACTAACGAAGACACCGCGGTTGTCATCTCTGTTCTGGACAACGACACCAATGCCGATGCCGTTGACTCAGTGAGCAATCCCGCCAACGGTACCGCGACCACCAACGGCACCACGGTAACCTACACACCCGATGCGAATTTCAACGGCGTGGATACGTTTACCTACACCGCCAGCAACACGGATGGTGATACAGATACGGCCACTGTCACTGTGACGGTCAATCCCGTAAACGACGATCCAGTGGCGGCTGATGACGCAGTCGGGACGGACGAGGACACCGCAGTTAACATCTTTGTGCTGAACAACGACTCGGACCCGGACACAGGTGATGTACTGACGATTACCGAGGCAAGTGATCCGGCCAACGGCACCACCAGCACGGACGGCAATACCGTTCTCTACACGCCAGATGCCGGCTTCAGCGGCGTGGATACCTTCACCTACACCATCAGCGATGGCAACGGCGGTACGGATACCGCTACGGTCACGGTGACCGTCAATCCGGTTAACAACGATCCAGTAGCGGTCGACGATCCCTCGCACACCGACGAGGATACCGCCGTTACACTGTTCGTCCTCCGCAATGACTTCGATCCTGATCCAGGTGATGTCCTGACAATTACCGCGGTCAGCGATCCGGCCAACGGTACGGTCAGCACCGATGGTAGCACCGTCGTCTACGTTCCGGATGCGAACTTCAACGGTACCGACTCCTTCACCTACACCATCAGTGATGGCAACGGTGGTACAGATACCGCTACGGTCCCCATGACTGTGAATCCGGTCAATGATGCCCCCGTAGCGGTTGACGACACGGCGACCACACCTTACGAAACCGGGGTGATGATCAACGTTCTGGACAATGACAGTGATGTTGAGGGCGATTCACTGACCGTAACCGAGGTCGGGACACCAGCCAATGGGGATGCAGTAACTGACGGCACGACGGTCACCTACACGCCAGCGGATGATTTCAGCGGTGAAGACAGCTTCACCTACACCATCAGTGACGGTAACGGCGGGTTCGATAGCGCTACTGTCACCGTCACCGTCGAGGAACCGGTCTGTACAGATCCCAACCCGCGCCGCGATCTGCGCGTGGTGGGTGGTTACATCCGCCTGGAACCTGGATTGGCCTGGGCTGAGGTCCGCAACCGCTCTGAAGCCTGCGAATACCAGGTCAACATGGCCGCGTATAAGGTCTTCGATGGCAGCGTCGCTACTCAGGAACTCTTCTCGTACTACACCGATGACCCAGGGGTGACGATTGCCCCCGGCGAAACGCTCCGCCTCGAGGTGCCCATCAGCACCGAGTGCCAGGTTCAAGTCGATGTCTTCTATGGCCCGATCATCTGGTCCTTTGCCGACGGCGCACGCTACAGCTGGCCCGAGGATCGTCTACTGGACTCGATCCATTCGGACCTGCCCTTGTGCCAGTTCGATATGGATCAGGATGGTATCGGCGACGATGACGACAACTGCCCGGAGACACCCAATCCGGAGCAGACCGACACGGATGGCGACGACATCGGTGACGCATGCGATGCCACGCCGACCGGCGACGACGACCAGGATGGAATTGACAACGCGATAGACAATTGCCCCGCCACACCTAACGCCGATCAAGCGGATGTGGATCAGGATGGCGTTGGCGATGTCTGCGACAATTGTCCTGAAGCGGCCAATCCGGACCAGCTCGATACCGATGGTAATGGCATCGGCGATGTCTGTGAAGTCCCGGAGGAGCCGGAAGTGCCAGAAGAAACGGTTGAATAGCCCGTTCTCTGACCGCTGGCTATGATCGATTAGCGACATCGGGCAGTAGCCGCCAAGCGACGCTGCCCGTGCGCCCCTACTACAGCATATTCGTGACCAAATGCAGCCCTGGCCAAACAGCCAGGGCTTAACTCTTGCGCGACCACGGTGTTGGTCGAGGGAGGGCTTACGTCTCTGGGGGTTCTTCTTCGGGCTGTGGCGTCGGCGGATAGGTGAACTCGTCTTTGCTCGTCCGACGGCGCTCGATCAAGGTACCTGTATCGACTGAAATGCGTCCGCGCTCGTTGATCTCGATCGGAAAACGGACCAGCGGCAACGGGGCTGGCGGATTGACGACATCGCCATCCATCTCGAACTCCGAGCCGTGACAGGGGCAGTGAAAGTGCTGGTCTTCGTCGTTCCAGCGCACAACGCAGTCCAGATGGGTGCATTTGCGATAGAGGGCCAGGAATCCACCATCTTCCATGCGCACCAGAAAGAAACGCCCCTGACTGAACTGGGTAACCGTCAGCGGCTCAAACTCTTCAATGTTGCCCACGTGAATCACTTCGCCGAATTGGCCTTCCTCAACCCGGGACTCCAGGAAGCGGAACCCAACATAGCCAAAGCCACCAACTGCCAGTGTAGCCAGTGTACCCCAGGCAGTTTTGAGGAAATCACGCCGCCGGTATTGGGGGTCTGGAGGAGCGGGTTGCTGTTCGCTGTTCGATTCGTCGGCCATCTTCTATACCTCCGAGGGCCACATCAGAGCCATGTCTTCGCCGCGGAAAAACACACCGATAATGGTTAGCGTGATGATGGATGCGATCAGCAGGGTGACCAGCGCCTGGCGTGTTTCGCTGCGGGTGACCCCACGCCAGCGCAGCAGACGTGCGTAGCCATAGACCATTAGCATAATCGCGCCCAGTGGAATGACACCATTGCTTATCCAGGTCGGAAAATCCGGGAAGGTCTCAGGCAGATTGAGCCAATTCTCCCGGATGAGTACCAGGCCAGCTGTGCCGATGATGCCGCCTACGAAGCTCAACGCGGTCAACCAGCGCCCCTGCCGCGAGCGGAACCAGATCCCCGTAGCATCCATGTCATCGCGTAGATAAGGTAGGCTTATCAGGGCCAAAATCGTCAGGCCCGGGATAACGACGACGCCAAATGTGGGGTGAAAGTGTAGCAGCAATTCTTGAACCCCGATGAAGTACCAGGCGGCCTTGCTGGGATTGGGTGGATCGTTCGGGTTGGCTGCGCCCTGCAACGGCGCATCAACCCAGGTCGCCCAGGTTAACAAGCCAGCAATGACGATCAAGGCAAATACCATCTCGATGCTGACCAGATGCGGAATGGTCGTTACCATTTTGGTGCGCGATTCCTCAGATTCGTTGAGGTCGCGAGGAACAGTGAACTTGTCCTTGCGGACACGCCAGATGTGGAAGGAGAAGATAAAGAGCATCAGCAGGGGAATGACAATCACATGAAGGGCGAAGAATGTACTGAGTGTGGTGCCGGATACCTCTTCGCTGCCGATTAACAGGCGGCGGATACTCTCGCCTACGAGCGGAATGTGGCCGATCAGGCTAGCAGCAACCGTTACTGCCCAGTAAGAGAGCTGGTCCCAAGGCAACAGATACCCTGTGAAATTGGCAAACGCGATCAAACCAAGCAGAGCCAGGCCGAGTTGCCAGTTGAACTCGCGAGGGGGTACGAACGCTGCGGTATAAAACACGCGCAGCATATGCAAAAATGCGACGATGAGGAGCAGGTTACCGCTCCAGTGGTGCAGGTTGCGGATGAGCTGGCCGAAATAAATCTCGGTCTCAAGGTCCACGATGCTGCCATAAGCCTCGTCAGGCGAGGGGGTATAGGCAAACATCAGCAGCAGGCCGGTTGACACCAGAATCATCAGCAACAGTGCGGCCATACCACCCAGACCGAACGTATATGTGAAGCGGGTCGCTTTGGCGGGTACACGTGGCGGATGCAAATGCAGAATAAGATCGTTCATTGCCAGACGCATCCGGCCACGATCATCCTCCGGCCAGAGTGGTTCTCGACGGATCGAACGCCAGATGCGCACGATAAGGGAGGGCTGATTCTCCCGCGAAGTATCTGGTTCCATAGAACCCCCAATACTACAAACTATATGCCGGACAGCTAACAGTACGGGATGTCATGCCCAATCCTAACGCTCCCACCAGTAGGGGCAAGGGCAAGTCGTAAATGAATGATTAAATTTATTGGTGACTTACATGAAATTCGCTTTAAGAGGATTTGTCTTAGACGATTTCTCCGTTCCTGTGTCTGGCTCTGAGGAATCTCCGAAGATGTAGGAGGGCGTCTCGTACGGTTTTGGCAGAACGCCTATAAGTTTATCTTGCAATTCGGCACGTTTTGTAGCATAAACAGCGAGATTGCTTCCCTGATTAGCACGAAAGCGACCACATCTGATGTTATGGACAGTGCTCCTTGGCTTCGCGTTGGCAGCGATTGCCCCACTGCTTGTGCGGGCAGCGCGGGGTATGAGCGGGTGGGTTATCGGCTTGTATCCGCTCGGCGTGACAGCCTATTTTGCTTACCAATTACAGACTATTCTGGATGGCAAGCATCGCACGGTAAGCTATCAATGGGCCCCCAGCCTGGATGTCAATCTTGCCTTCAGCCTAGACGGCTTGAGCATCCTGTTTGCTCTGATCATCAGCGGCATTGGCACTTTCGTATTTATCTATGCGGGCGGCTACCTACATGGTAAACCGCAATTAGGGCGCTTCTACAGCTATCTATTGATCTTCATGGCGGCGATGCTGGGTCTCGTTCTGGCCGACAACATCATTGCGCTTTTCGTTTTCTGGGAACTCACCAGTATTAGTTCATATCTCTTGATAGGCTTCTACTACGATAAGAAAGACTCGCGTGAGGCTGCCAAGACAGCGTTGATCGTAACAGGTGCGGGTGGCCTCGCGATGCTGGCTGGCCTGGTACTGTTAGGCCTGAGCGCCGGAACATGGGAAGTATCTGAGATGATGGCCCACGCGAAAGCGATTCAGGCCGATGAATTTTATACCGCAGCACTGATACTGATCGTCGTTGGGGCATTCTCGAAATCGGCCCAGTTTCCGTTCCATTTTTGGTTGCCAGGGGCGATGGCCGCCCCCGCGCCGGTCTCGGCTTATCTCCATTCCGCGACGATGGTCAAAGCGGGCATTTACCTCCTTGCACGGCTGCACCCGGTTCTGGGGGGAACGGATGAATGGTCCGTGCTGGTAGCTGGTGGTGGCGGGCTGACCATGCTGGTGGGCGGTTATCTTGCCTGGCAGCAGACGGATATCAAGCGGATTCTAGCCTATTCGACGGTAAGCGCGCTGGGGATTCTGGTCTTCTTGCTCGGGATCGGGAGCGGACTAGCAGTTAAGGGCGCCATGACGTTTTTAATCGTCCACTCGCTGTATAAAGGTGCTTTGTTCCTGGTGGGAGGGACAATCGATCACGAAACCGGCTCACGGGATATCCTGCAACTGGGCGGGCTAGGCAAAGCCCTGCCACTAACAGCGATTGGCGCCGGCCTGGCCGCATTCTCTATGGCTGGTCTCCCGCCGCTGATTGGCTTCATCTCCAAAGAGATTATCTACGAGGCCACGCTAGAGGCTAAGGATCTGCCGGTTATTCTCTTGACGGGGGCGGCGCTATTGGGAAACTTGTTCAACGTAACTGCCGCCGGTATGGTCGCCATCCGGCCCTTCTTTGGCGCGACGACGGAGACCCCCAAGCATCCCCACGAGGCACCCCTTTCGATGTGGATAGGCCCGCTATTCCTGGGCATCCTTAGTCTTGGATTTGGGTTGTTCTCGATACAGCTTCTGGAGCCCCTACTCGAGCACACCGTCGCTGTTGTGTATGGCAAGACGTATGAGGTGCATCTGGGGCTGTGGCACGGCTTCACAACAATGCTATTGCTCAGCGCGATCACCATCGCTGGTGGTATCGTGCTTTACTTGCTCATTGACGTATTACGTTCGCCAGTAAGTGATTTCCGCCTAGCCGCGTGGCTAAGCCCCGAGCGTGGCTACCATCTTCTGATGGATGGAATCCTGGGCATTGCAACGTTCCAGACCCAGTTGATCAATCGAGGACACTTACGATACTTCATCCGGATTGTGGTAGTGACTTTCGCGGGACTCATTATCTACGTCCTGGCAAGGGATGCCGATTTCTCGGATGTCTTACGCTGGCCCGATGTGCGCTTCTATGAAGCAGCGATTGCGGTCATGATCGCTGTGGCAGCACTTGCGGTTGTGCAGGCGCGCTCAAGGCTGGTTGCTGTCGCTGCGCTGGGGGTTGTCGGCTATGGTGTTGCCCTGCTATTCATCCTCTTCGGCGCGCCCGATCTGGCGATGACCCAATTCGAAATCGAGACCCTGACGGTGATCCTGTTCGTGTTGGTGCTGTACCGTCTGCCCAAGTTCCGGGCTTTTTCGACACTGGGCACACGTATCCGCGATTCGATTATCGCTGTGACCGCCGGGGCAATTATGACGACGTTGGTCTTGATTATCACCTCGGAGCCGCTGCAATCGCGTCTGACACCATTTTTCGCTGAGAACAGCTATACAGAAGCCAAAGGCCGAAATGTGGTCAATGTGATCCTGGTGGACTTTCGTGGATTTGATACGATGGGAGAGGTGACAGTACTGGCAGTGGCCGCCATCGGCGTTTTCGCCCTACTCAAGCTCAACCTGCACACCGATGGTGATCCCAATGAAAAGGAAGACGTTTGATGCGCTCGTTGATTCTGCAAACAGCAACCCGCTACCTGATACCACTTCTGCTGCTGTTTGCTGTATTCTTGCTGTTTCGGGGCCACAATGAACCAGGTGGTGGTTTCGTCAGTGGACTGGTTGTCGCGGCTGCCTTCGCCCTGTACGCAATCGCCTATGGGGTTGATGCCGCGCGGGCCAGTCTGCGGGTAGATCCACGCTATTTGATCGGCGCCGGGCTGGCACTGATATTGACGAGCGGCGTGATCGGCCTTGTTCTTGGTGATCCATTCTTAACTGGGTTGTGGACGACGATTGAGCTGCCTGCCATTGGCAAACTGGGGACGCCGCTGCTATTTGATGTCGGGGTTGACGTGACCGTTATCGGCGTGACATTGCTGATCATTTTTACACTTGCAGAGGAGTAGTTGTGGAAGTCCTGCTAGCGTTTGTTATCGGCGTGCTCTATGCCGCTGGGATCTACATGCTCATGCGCCGTAGCATGGTGAAGCTCATCCTGGGGCTAGCGTTGCTGGGCCATGCCGCCAACTTGCTGATTTTCACCGTTGGCCGGCTCACGCGCAACAATTCAGCCCTCATCAAGGATGGCGAAAAAACACTCAGTGAGGCCGCGAGTGATCCCTTGCCCCAGGCGTTGATCCTGACCGCAATTGTAATCGGCTTTGGGGTCCAGGCATTCGCCATCGTCCTGCTGCGACGAACCTCCCAGATCGCCAGCACCGATGATTTTGATCAACTCAGCGTCTCGAAAGACATGTGACGATGAATTGGCTACTTGTTGCTCCGATTGGCATTCCCTTCGCCACGGCGATTCTGTGTGTGTTTGCAGGCCAAAAAGCAGGCATTCAGCGGATATTTACCGTCATCAGTACAGCAGCAATGCTCGGGGTGAGCATCGCGCTGGTGGCCGTGGTTGACCAGGACGGAATCCAGGTCGTTCAGATTGGGAATTGGGAGGCACCGGCCGGAATTACGGTCGTCGCGGATTTGTTCAGCGCCATTATGGTCATCATGACCGGCCTGATGGGGTTTGTAGTAGCGGTGTACTCACTCGCCAGCATGGATCCCGCGCGCGAACGCTTTGGCTACTATCCGCTTTTCAACACGCTATTGATGGGCGTAAATGGCGCGTTCCTGACCGGTGACATGTTCAACCTGTATGTATGGTTCGAAGTGCTGCTCATCAGTTCCTTTGTACTGCTGGCACTTGGCGGGGAACGTAACCAGCTCGCGGGAGCTATCCAATATGTCACCCTCAACCTTATCGCATCGGCAATCTTCCTGGCAGCAGTGGGTATACTCTATAGTGTGACAGGCACACTGAACATGGCCGATGTCGCCGTGCGCCTGGCAGATGTCCGGCAACCGAGCATCCCCACCGTCCTGGCCATGATGTTTCTGGTTGCCTTTGGTATCAAGGCCGCGATTTTCCCCTTGTTCTTCTGGCTGCCGGCTTCGTATCACACTCCCCCTGTGGCAGTGACGGCGATTTTCGCCGCGTTGTTAACGAAGGTAGGGATTTATGCGCTGATTCGGGTCTTCACTTTGATTTTTGTCCTGGATGTCGATTTCACCCATACCCTCATTCTCATAATAGCTGGGTTTACGATGGTTACCGGCGTGTTTGGGGCTGCGGCCGAATTCGAGTTCCGCCGCATCTTGTCCTTCCATATCATCAGCCAGATCGGCTATATGTTGATGGGCCTGGGTATTCTTACCCAGTTGGCCCTCGCAGGGACCATCTACTTCATCGTCCACAACATCGTGGCCAAGACCAATCTGTTTCTGATCAGCGGCGTGGTCTATAAATTGCAGGGGGTTTATAACCTGAAGAAGCTGGGAGGCCTTTACGCAATATATCCCCTGCTGGGTGTTCTATTCCTGGTGCCAGCGCTAGCCCTGGCTGGTATTCCACCGCTTTCGGGCTTTTGGGGCAAGTTCATTCTGGTCAAAGGTGGTCTGGAAGCGGAAGAGTATACGATTATCGCAGTTTCGCTTTTTGTGAGCGTATGGACGCTGTACTCGATGATGAAGATCTGGGCAGAGGCTTTTCTAAAGGACCCGCCCTCAGTACCTGAAGCCACTGATGAGCCGCAAATGCGCAATCTTTGGAGCACACCCTACGTCCTCATGATGGCTCCTATCGTCATACTGGCTGCGATCACGATCGGTATTGGTGTGGCTATTGAGCCTGTATTCGACATCATGGAGGCTGCAGCAGAGCAGCTCATAACACCACAGGAGTATATTGAAGCCGTTTTGGGAGCTGAATCGTGAGAACATTAGCGCTGAATCTCTTCCTGGCTGTTACCTGGGTTGCCCTTACGGGTGAATACACACCTGCGAATCTGGCTGCTGGATTTGTGCTTGGCTATCTGCTCCTGCTGCTCTTCAGAGATACCCTGTTGCCGGAAGCAGGCTATTTCGGCAAAGTATGGCAAACACTGTATTTCACGGCATTCTTTCTGTGGAAACTCGTCCTGGCCAATCTACGGGTAGCCTGGGAGATATTGACGCCGGGTAACAAAATGCGGCCGGGGATCGTCGCTATTCCCCTAGATGTTCAGAGCAACCTCGGCATTACAATATTGGCGAACTTGATCACTTTGACCCCTGGCACGCTGTCCCTTGATGTCTCTGATGATCGCCGCACACTATACGTGCACGGGATGTATGTTGACGACCCTGATGCGTTCAGACAGCGTATCAAGGAAGGGTTTGAGAAACGTGTGCGGGAGCTGTTGCGATGAGTTTTGAAGATATTCTCCTCTACGTACTGTTGCCGGTCATGCTCTTTGCTATTGCGGGGACGTTGTTTCGCCTTTTGCGTGGGCCAGCCCTGCCCGATCGCGTCGTGGCGCTGGATCTGATGACGACAATTGGCATCGGGATTATCGTATTGCTGGCCATGGCAACCGATCAGCCGGAGCTTCTGGATGTGGCGGTTGTAGTCGCCCTGACAGCCTTTCTGGGAACAATTGCCTTTGCCTATTATATTGAAGAAAGGGGCCGTGAATAATGCCACTCGAGTTGACACTGCGCGAAGGGGTTGCCCTGCTATTTGTAACTGTCGGCGCTGGCTTTATCTTCATTGCCGGCCTCGGAATCATTCGGATGCCAGACCTGTTCCTGCGGATGTCGACGACAACGAAGGCAGCCACTTTGGGAGTTGGTTCCGTCTTGTTGGGGGCGATCATCTTCTTCAGCGCGGACCTGGGCGTTGAGACCCGCGCTCTGGCCGCAATTATCTTCTTACTGCTGACTGCGCCTGTTTCTGCGCACATGATTGGTCGGGCTGGCTATGCCGATGACGCGGTCAGGTTGTGGGAGGGCACGATTGTCGATGAGATGGCCAACAACTTCAATAAGCAACGTGTCCGGACCGGCACCGACGAGCTACGCCCCATAAAGCTCAATCAAGCTGACAGGGATCGGAAACGTCGGCGCTAGACCTCATCATGCTGTTTCAGCTTCCATCGCTGCCTGGTCTCAGCCACCCCAGGACAGCACGGCTAATCCGCTCAAGTTCGGACCTGGGAGCGTTGGACGCCAGCGTGGCCTCGAAGAGTTGTTGCAACGCAATCGGGTTGATACTGCCGTAGGAGCCGATGGCGACAATCTGAGTATAGGGCGCTGTTTCGCCCCACGGCTTGCCATCCAGCGAAAGCTCCACGCGCCGCCCCACCACCTGCAAGACTCCTTGCTTATTCGGTGAATCCTTGATGTAGAGTATCCCCTTGGCACGATAGATCGAGGCCGGTAATGCTTTCGTAGCACGTTGCAAAGCCTTGAGGGACAAAGGTTCATCGGTTTGCCAGCTCCAGGTACTGAAGACCTGGCTATGATCGGAATGCGCATGATCATGCGGTTTCCCTTCCGCATGAACGTGTATTTCGGAAGGCGCACGGCTGGCCAGGCGCTCCGGCCTATAGTGTCCAATCCCCAGCAGCAATTGAAGCGGAACGTCGCCATGAGTGGTTTCGAGGATCCGGGCATCGCGCATCACGCTGTAGATGTAGTCGCGCAATCCCTGGAGAGTCTGTTCGTCAAGCAGATCAACCTTGTTGATAATGACGATGTCAGCCATACCCACCTGGTTCATCTTCAGAAAATCATACTGCCGGTCCAGCGCCATGAATTGCTCGCCATCAATGACCGTCAGGATACTATCGATCGCAACATACTGGTTGAGTTTGCTATCCGTAAAGGTCAGAGCAACTTCGAGCGGATCGGAAACCCCGCTCGTCTCTACAATAATGTATTCTGGCGGGATATCGCGATTTAGCAGGTCGACGGTCGCATTGACCAGATCGCCACGAATGGTGCAGCAAATACACCCATTGGAAAGGGTAATCGTATCATCGGCACCCGCTGAATCGACCACAAGCTGGCTATCGATATTGATCTCACCGAAATCGTTTACCAGCACTGCAATACGCAGGCCGTGATCACCGTTGAGAATCCGGTTGAGCAACGTGGTCTTTCCGGCCCCAAGGAATCCAGTCAGGATTGTGATGGGGATTTGAGATATTGTCTCTGGCGTGGGCATTGTTCTCTTATTTCTACTAACGATACACTGGCATACTGGCTGCACCATTTTAGGCGGTGTTGATTGGCATCGTCAACCGCGATTGACCCACCAGCAGGGCTGGCCTGTGCACTGAGGTCGTCACGTATTCGAAGCAACAAACACCACACCTCTTCAATTTTTCATTTATTTTTATGGTTTCAAAGCGAAAATTAATCTATAATGAATTTAGAAACAAAACGTTTAGAGTGGGTTCCCTTATCAAATGACAACACAATTGCGCCTTACCCAAGAGTACATACTACTGCGTGATCTCGTCCAACAACGGGTTGGGCTTTTCTTCGACGACGAACAGCTATTGTCCTTCGGTCAACATGTCAGTGTGGCGATGCTGCGGGCCGGCCTTGTGGAACTCCAGCGTTACTATCGCCAACTCTACATTGCGTCAACCAACAGCCCTCTGTGGAATGGCCTCATTCAATGTCTGACCGAGAATGATACCGGATTCTTCAATGACACTAACCAGTTCCGGCTTCTAGCTCACAGTATCTTACCCGATTTGATAGCCTCCCGTCGCGCTGCAAATCATCGTGTTTTGCGTTTATGGAGTGCGGGCTGCGCGACAGGTGAGGAACCCTATTCGCTCGCGATTCTGTTGCGCGAGGTCTTGCCCGATATTGATGAGTGGCATATTACGATCCTGGGGACTGATGTGAACCTGCAGAGCCTGGCTCATGCCGCAGTGGGTGTATATCGCGCTGAAGCTTTGGATCGCCAAATGCCCACTGAGCTACTGGCTACGTACTTTGATCCCCTTGAAAACGGCTTCAGATTAAGCTATATGGTGCGGGATATGGTGCGGCTTGACTACATTAACCTGGTCAGCGACGCCTATCCATCAGCGATAGATTTCACTGAAAACGTGGATCTGATCATCTGTCGCAATGTCCTCTCCTCCTTTACCACCGAGACCGCTCACCACGTCGTTAGTCGCCTCTACACGGCGTTGGCACCGGGGGGCTGGTTACTGATTGGTCAGGCTGAAGCGTTCCCCAACCCGCATCCAGGGTTGATCCCACCGGACGCTTCGGTTGCAGGTGTATACCACAAGTCGGGCCACACCTGGGCAGATGATGTACCTCAACTGCCAAACCAAGCAGCCCAACCAACACCGCCTATCTGGGCTGAACTGGAGGATTTGCCCGAAGCAGCCTTTTTACCAGAGATCCCCGAAGCAGCGGAATGCTACCGTCGTGGGCAGCAAATGGCCGAACAGATGCAGTGGAAGGCTGCACATGAATGGCTTGAGTGCGCGATTTCCCAGAATCCGCTGCTGCTAGAAGCCCACTATGCGGACGCGCTGGTTTACCTTCAGGAAGGAAACGATTCTGCAGCCATACGTGCTCTGCATCACACGTTATACATTGACCCTGATTTCATTCTGGCCTATTTCAGTCTGGGATTGGTGTACTGGCGTCAGCGACGCTTCCAGAAGGCAGCCGCCATCTGGCAAGTGACAGAGGAACTCCTCGCAGAGCATCCATCGAATGAGCCGCTGCGCTGCGGGGACGGTATGCTGCCCAGCCATCTACGGTCCATGCTGACCACCTATCTGGAAAAAGTGAGCTAGCTCAGGACTGACCGGGGCCATTGCAGTGCTCAAGAGGTCCATGAGATGATTAGAGCGCACGGACGAGCATGGGGCCAAATCACAGCCCCATGCTCGCGTGAGAGGCGGTGGTGCTAGTAGATCGTGACGGAACGCGACGATGAGGTGCCGCCGTCGCCGGAGGCGTTCCATGACCGCACCGACCAGGTGTAGGTCCCCGGCGGAAGATTAACTTCTACCGAGCAGGAGCCCGCACCGCACTGGGCGGCCTCGTCGTTATACCACGTGTACTGGTACTGGGCACTATCCTGGTCAATCATCAGATAGAACCACGTCGCAGTGTCGACATCGCTCCAGGTGAAGGTAGCTGGTCCCCACAGAACCGCGTTGTCGGCCGGTGCAGAGAGCGTTGGTGCGGGGGCCAGGTTCATCTGGACGCTGAATTGTTGCGCGCTGCTGCTCCAGTCGCTGCTGCCGCTGGTATTGGCAGCCCGCACCCAGGCATCGTAGGTCCCGTTCTTGTCGAGTTCGAAGCTGGGGGTATAGCTACACGGATCGCTGGGACAGGCGCTAGCCGGCACCCAGACACTGTAATACTTGGATCCGCTGCGGTTCACCCATAGTTCGTAGCGTGTAGCGTTGGGCATGCGGTCCCAGACAAAGTCTGGCGTCAGCGTGTTGGTGACCTGCCCCGAAGGCTGCTGGAGGCTTGGGGTTCCTGGCACCGTAGCGCCTGGAATATCAACTTCCTGCTCATCGCTCCAGGGCCCGGCACCAGCCGGACCGTAGGTCTGGACCCACCAGGTGTGTACCCCGCTGCCAAAATAGATATCAGGTGTCACGGCGCAGTCGCCACCCGAGCAGATATCCTGGCGCAGGTACCACTGGGCGAAGAGCTTGTTGCCAGAGGGTGACTTGATCCAGAGCTGGTACCAGGCAGCATCGCTGACATCATCCCACTGGAATTCAGGCTGGTCCGGTGCGGTCAGATCGACATTGAAGCCGGTGGTCACCTTGCCCGGCACCGGCAGATTGAGGTTCAATTCCAGGCGATCAGGCATGTCGTTCCAGTTATCCTCAGGGTCGACCGGAGCCCAAGATCCTACCCAAACGCGGTAGAAACCATTCTTGAGAAACAGACCCGGATCTAAGTCACACTGCGAAGCGTTACATGACAAGGCGCTAGTGCCACCCACCGGGTACCATTCATCGTGGACAACGCTAAGTCGGCGTTCAGTGACCTCATCATATTGGCCGATCCGCAGCCGATACCACTCGACGCGGTTGTCGGGGCGGTTCCAGGTGTAGACGAAATCACCGCGGCCAGTTGCCTCATCCTGGGTAGTGTCAATGACGGTCACAAGGCTAATTGGATCGACAGTGAAGCTGTCCCAGGCGCTCCAGCCGCTCTGGCCATCTGGTGACCAGGATTTGACGTGCCAGTGATAGCTCCCTGGCTGACTGAGATCGATGCTGCGGATGTAATCGCTACCGGACTTGTGAAGCTCGGTGAGCGCGTACCACTCGCTATGGACAATGGTACCCGTTTGGGATCCAAGGCGTATCTCAATGAGATACCAGGTCGCGCGCGCAGCTTCGCCCCAGCGCAATTCCGCGCGGCTGTCGCCATCATGGAGGCTGTCGCTTAGGCCGGTGGGGATGTCGGGGGCAGGAATGCTCGTCTTGAAGGTAGCGGATGCACTCCAATTGCTGACCTGGTTACCGCTCTTGCCGCGCACCCACCAGGTATAGTCGGCACTAGGGAATGGCGTGGCGGGTGTGAACTCGCAGCGCTGGGTGGCGCAGGAATCGGGGGTGATGAGCTGGTTATAGAATTTGCCAGCGCTGTCGTTGACCCAGATTTCATACTCGGTGATGCCGCTCAACTCGCGGAATTCGAAAGTAACCTGGCCACCAGCCGGTTGCAGGGTCGTGCCGCCAATCGGCGCCAGCGGCTCAGTAGTGACAACGGTAAAGGCCTGATCAGGGTTCCAGGGCGCAGCGCCAAACAGAGTCGCCCAGGCCTGGATACGCCAGGTGTAGGCGCCGGTCGCCAGGTTCAGGCCAGCATTAACTGCGCAGGTCCCGCTGCTGCAATCGACGGCCGCACCATCCTGATACCATTGATCGTGAACCACAGCCTGGGCGTCGTCCAGGACCTGGAGCCGGTACCACTCGGTGTAAACGGCTTTAGTCCATTCGAAAACGGGATTGGTTACGATAACTTCATCCGTCGGCGCATTGTATTCGACGATACCCGTAACGATCTCGAAAGCTTCCGGCGTGCCCCAGGGGCCTTCACCAATCGCATTGATGCCACGCACTTTCCAGGTAAAGTTGCCGTGCCCAAGTTGGGTTGATGGCGTAACGCCACATGCTGCCCCACCGCATACGGACGCTGGATACGTCTCCTGTAACACGACGGCATCCTGACTATCGTTAACGACGAGTTCGTAGGAGTCAGCGATATCATCGCTTTCCCACTGGTAGGTTGGTGTAAAGGTATCGCTCACCTCACCTGATGGTGCAGTGAGGATAATCACATCCGGGACCGGCAAATCAATCGTGAAGTCGCGGCTAGCACTCCACGCACTGCTTCCACCACGATTGGCAGCCCGGACCTGCCAGTCGTAGCTTTCCAGGTTGGTCAGTTCGTTATCCAGAGCGGTGGAGCAGACACCACCATCACAGCTCAACACAGCACTGGTATACCACTCGCGGGAGGCGGTCCCACTACCTGACGTGACCCAGAGCTCGTAATGCGTCGCGTCACTGACCTCTGACCAGGAGAATGTGGGCGTTGTTGTTTCAATCGTCGCATTGTTCGCCGGGGTGGTTAATGAGGGCACGGCTGGTGCCGTTTCGCTCCCGCTGATGACAGCTTCGAAGGCGTCAAGGGCAACAGTGCCGCCTACCGGGATGATGCGTACAATGTGGGTTTCGTCGGCCAGATAATCTATCGTCGCTTCAAGACCATAGCTTAGCGTGGGGTAATTGCTATCGACTGTGCGGACGATTGTGCCGTCGATCTCGATATTGAACGCGCCATAGGCGGGCCCGGCTACATAGACAACATCCAGGCGCGGACCAGCGAAAATCAGCGTCAGCGAGTCATCCTGAGTGCCTGCCGTCAGGAAAACCCCACCACTGGCAGAAGCATCGTTGTTGTTGGTCCAGTTTCCGTCAGCAATAACCTGTGGCGCCTCGGCCTCGATTATCTCCAGGAAGTCGGGGGTTACGATGTTGGAGTAATCGGAGTAAACACCGCTGCGCTCAGCCCGGACGCGGTAGCGATATTCATTGCCATAGCTAACGGTGGTATCAGAATAAGCCTCGCTATTTGCTGCCAGAACAGCCAGCGTTGTCCAGGCACCGCCATCAATCGAGCGCTCGACTTCGTAGCCCGTCTCATCGTTGGCGTTGTCCGTCCAGGTGAGGTCAATCTGTGACGTTGAGACAACATCCGCACTTAAGTCGGTCGGTGCACTGACGGGTATAACCGTCGTTGTGAACTTGATCTCGTCGATATAAACCGGCGGCTGATTCGAAGCCACTGGCCGTAGCCAGAAGTACTTGATCTGTTTGTCCACCGCTCCGAGATCGACCAGGGGAATCTGGTACGTTGTCCAGCTATCGACAGCCGGCTCGCCACCATAGTTATGCAAGTAGACATTGCCAAGACCGTTGTTATTCTCATCCCAGAAGTAGATATAGTAGCGTTGCCCGGCCTGTGTGGCACGCATTGTGATTTCAAACGTGTCGTAAGGAGACGTCGAGAAGAGGGTGAAATTCTGCAATGAGATGCGATTAAGACTCTGACCGCTGTCAGCAGTATAAGCGATCGACCGTGTGCCCATATAGACCGGCAAGGTATTACCAAAATCAACCGTCGCAGCCGGGCTGTTGTTGTTATCCCATTCCCACGTCAACGCATCATCGTAGATGTAAGCATCCATTGTCGCCGGCGGCGTGGGTGAACTGCCAATCATCTCGTCAAGAAGATTGCGGGTCATGATCTCGATATTGCTATCCGCGCTCACCGACCCTGTGTCGTATTTGGTGTCATCCAGCTTCAAGGCCCAGCGGTTGGTAGAGGCGTCGAACACATAGGCACCACTGCCCGCCTGATAGATCGTAGCATTTGACGTACCGCCGGTGGCCGCAATCGGTGAACTGGAGAGCACGACGAGGTTCGCCGGCGTTAAGCCATTATCGAAGATCATGTCGTACTCATCACCAATCACCTCAGGGATCGCGTCGCCGTTCTGGAGATTGGTGCCATCGTAGATCCAATGGTCCGCATTCTGGACGATGTAGTCATAGTGGATAGTGTCACCAAAATCCCCATGATACATCACACCCAGGAGCTCATTCTCGGGCTTGTTTACTGGCGGGTCACGCCACAGAACGGTTGTCAGGTGCTCATCAACAGTGCCATTGAATGGATCCAGCGCGGCATCCTTATAACACACAATCGTCCGCGGACGGCCATCCACCACGTTTTCATACCGGATTTGCCAGTAGATATTGTTAGACGTCAGGAACGCAAGGTCTACACCGGCGTCACGGCTAGCCGTAATGTTCTCCCGCATCTCCCACGACCAGTATTCATCGTGATAGTTGGAGAGGAAGACCTTGTGATTATCCAGCAGATTGGGGTTGCTATGGAGGTCTTCATTGGTCGCATAGGTTACGCTGTAGCCTTCGCGCTCTAGCCACCGCGCGAGCTGATAGTCGCCATCGAACACGTAACCAGCACCACTGCGCTGCTCATAGGGACGGTTGTACGATACTTTGTATGAACGTCCGCTGTCGGAGTTCGAGTCGTACAGGCTTTTGCCACCCCAGTTGTTATAAGCCTGATAGGTCGAGGTAACAACCTGGAATAGAATGTCCGCATTGCTACTATCGTTACGGACGACGAAGAAGATGTAATTATCGGCGCCATTGCTAGCGATCAGCTTGGCCAGATACAGGCCACTTACCCAGCCAGTATCCGTCTGTAGGGTATAGGATACCGGCCAGTTGGCTTCAATCATGCCTGTGGTGGGGTCAGGGCTAGGGATCGGCTCATTACTACCTGTCAAGCCGGTCACGGCGGTAATCAAACGCCCGCCGCTGCCCCCGTACCAGCCAAGCCGATAGACCTCGATATCATAACCAGATTGAGTCGTGCTGATGTGGAAGTTGATGCTATCGCCCTGGTTGATGCTGGTATGGTTTGCATACCCTTTGATGTCACGGTCATCTGTCCAGGCTGCCGCAGGCCGATTTGGGCCACCAAAGCCATCAGGATTGGCCGCTTCGCGCGCGAGAGTATCTGGATCACTGACACCCTCAATTTGCCAGTCGGTCGTGCCTGCCATTTGGTTCTCACGCACGATATCGTGAGAAGCCGCCGCAGGTTCGGGAGCGGTTGGCGCCGGAGCAGCCGAGAACGCCCCAACGACCCCGAAGAGCATTATCACTGATAATAGTCTACGAAAGTTTATCATGGAGTTTAGTCCGCTTAACCCCTTATTATTTGAAGATGAAGAGCCGTCCAACAATGGAAATCATAGCATGGTTCTTAATTGCATCAAATGAAGCGATTATTCAAGTAGACTTAAGCAAAAAGGCTCCCGATGTGAGAAGTATGTTGGCACCAGTGTGTAGTACTGGCATAAGCAGCAATTGTCGCCTCAGTTTCAGCGAGGGAGATCACCCTGAGGTAGTTGAATCGCTTTATCAGCGTCGATAAAGGGGCAACATCGCCTGGTGAAGTGTGCCAAATGCACACATGCTGCATGCTTCAGGACTTATTCATAACTTCTTAACGCTCTTGCTGCCTGCCCTGAAGGACCGCAGATTTTTTACAAATTTCACTTTCTGACAACGTGGCATTTGAGACAGGGTTACTCCGGCAGTATAATTCGCCAGTATGACTGATCAACCTGTAGCTGAGTTACCAAAACTACCCACCCGGGTGGTGCTTGATACCAACATCCTGGTCGCTGCTGGTTTCAATCCGAAAAGCCATTCGGGCCTTATCATCGAGGTGATCCGTAATGGCGAGGTTGACTTGATATGGGATCAAGCCACCTACCGCGAATCCAGAAGGATCATCTCCCGGATTCCGCCACTCGATTGGGGAGACTTTGAGGAGCTTTTTCAGCCTGAGACAGAATTCGTTGGCGATACCAATCCCCAGGGCTTTCACTGGATTCCCGATGCCGATGATCGGAAGTTCGCGGCTTTGGCAACGATAGCTGATGCAGACCTCATTTCCAATGATGCCCACTTGCTGGCCCCGGATAGCGGCGAGTTGCGCGTCTTCACTCCCGCCCAGTGGCTGGCGCACAACAGCCGAGACAGGTAGGCCAGCAAGAACAGCTTCCAGACCTAGCACCCGCACTCGTTGAGGATGATCTCAAGGCGCCGGCTGTAAACAATGAAGTGCATCCAGAAGGCCAGGTGAATGTACAGTGCCTCTCGCCTATATTTACAGGCAATCACCGTCAGCAGGGCAACAAGGCTATAGGGTGCAAGATAGGGCACCATAAAGGGTGTCGCCGCGGCGGCCAACACTTCGTCATCATCTTTGAAGCCCCGATATAGCAGATATAGCCCCAGGGGTATGAAGAACGGCCACGGCGCAAAATTCCAGGCCGTATTACCCGGGTTGACGTCCCTGATGCCGTCAATCGGTTGTGTTCCCCAAATCACAATGGCGGCCACAATAATCACCACCATAGGTGCAAGCATCCGCACGCTGAAGCGCTGGCGCTTCCACCATATCAGCGCGGCGCCACCAACAGCTTGGGGCTTCGCCAACAACAGCGGGAGCCCCCATATTGGCGGTAGGAGAAAAGCGACCAGCGGAATCCAATCCACGTTGTTGGTCCGCGCCAGATCAAAAAAGAGGGACGAGGTGAAAACGATCAGAATGGCGAACCACCCACCCTGATTCACCCGGATATACAGGAGAGGCACCGAGATATTCAGGAAAATGTTGAGGGCATTGCCCCATTGGAGCGGGAGTAAGGCATGAGGCACGAAGAAGAGGATCCAGGGCAGTCCAGCCAGGTCGCTATGCGCATAGGGAGCGCCCAAATGACGCATCGCTGGATAATACGTCTCGGCCCAATCCACCCCTACTGGATAGACCAGGCGAAACATTGCAATCATCACGATAGCCGTAATGGTTAGAATAGCGAACGCCAGGTAGCGCTCAGACTTGCTGGTCGCGGCTTCAGCCACAGGTGAATTACTGGCCACGGGCTCGGAGGTTTGCTGGCTCAAGAGACTTCCCTCACAGAAGTTTGCGAGATTGTTGGCCACCAACACGCTTGGAGGTATATCGAACGGGCCCCACAACCCTATGATACCCGCGAATTCCCTGGATGAGAATTAGGCTGAATAGCAGCGCCAAAGGCCCGTTTCCCTAACCGTCTCGAGAGTTATCAGAAGCCTGGGATTCTCTCCGCAATGTACTGATATAGCTGCAGATAGGCGCCCACAACCAGAGGTCCAATGAGCATACTGGCCAGAACATCCTGAGGATAGTGAACCCCAAGATACATCCGTGACCAGGCGACAATCAAACTATATACCACACCGGCGATCCAGACCCAGCGTCGCCTGAACCACAAGCCTAACAGACCAGCCAGGATGATGGCAGTCAGCACATGCCCGCTGGGCAGTCCATACCCATCCTGGCTGGCAAGCGCGTCAACTTGCCCGGGGAAAGCAATATGCGGGCGTGGCGTTTGGAGTATGTACTTCAGGCTGGTGCTCACCAGCGCGCCAAACAGCACGCCGAACAGAAGTTGCACCGCCAGGCGACGATCAAACCTCCAGGTGAGAAGCAGCAGTAAAAACGCCAGCACCTGGCCCCGAGCAACATAATGCAACCCCAGCGCCAATCCATCTAGCAGCCAGTGCCGATTATCCTGAAGCCAGACAACAATATCTAGCCCAATCCCACTTTCGATCTCACTAAGCATATTTGTACGCTACAATCGTTGCGACGCAACTTGAAGACCCAGATTGGCCCTAAAGGAACGATTAACGATGTCTGCCCAAAATACTGAAGAAGCGCTTCGCATCCAGATATGCCAGATCGGACGCCTGATGCACCAGTTCCAATATATTGACGGGACTTCAGGCAACATATCTGCCCGGCTGAATGACGAGCAGATTCTGGCGACGCCTTCCGGGCTGGCTAAAGGCTTCATGGAGCCCGATCAACTCATTATCGTTGACCAGGAAGGCAACAAAGTTGGCCCAGCAACACGCGCCAACCGCGACTTGAAGCCGACATCCGAGATTTTGATGCACCTTGAAGCATATAAGAAACGCGCTGACATCGGCGGGGTTGTACATGCTCACCCACCGACGGCCGTGGCCCTGACCATCGCCGGAATTAGCCTCGCAAATTGCCATATCCCTGAGGCAATCGTCGTGCTCGGGCCAGTGCCCACCACCCCCTACGCTACACCATCCAGCGCCGAAAATCGCGACGCTATCAGTACATTGATCGAGAAGCACGATGCCATTATGCTGGCATATCATGGCTCATTGACGGTCGCGCCGGATGTGTGGACAGCCTACCTGCGCCTGGAGAGTCTGGAGCATACTGCCAAGATCCTTTTTCAGGTAGCACAACTCGGCGGTGGCGCCCCACTCGCGCCCGAACAAATCAGAAAGTTACTGGACATGCGACGCCAGTTGGGCTTATGGCATGAGGGTGATCTGGAACGCTTCCAAACTCAGTGTGGCGCCGAGATAGGCCAATAGGGCACATCAGAATGTGCCCTACCAGCCGGTTGTGTATCGCACGTCAAGGAATATGCAGCTTTGGATGAACCAGAGCCATTTACGCTTGGGAAGGTGGAGGCGGTGGACCGGGCTGAACAACCTCGCCCTCTGCCGGTTTCACCACGCCATTGAACTCACCCGCGATAAACTGTTCGGTCAAATCGTGCGCAAGATCATCGGGGTGCTGGACCGGTGGCGACTTCATGAAGTAACTGGATGGCGCTTCAAGTGTCCCGCTCAATCCACGATCAAGCCCTAGCTTAGCGCAACGAACGGCGTCGATAATAATGCCGGCGCTGTTGGGGCTATCCCAGACCTCCAGCTTGAGTTCGACGTTGAGCGGCACATCGCCAAAGGTCTGGCCTTCAAGACGGATATGTGCCCATTTGCGATCAGTCAACCATGCCACATAGTCGCTAGGGCCGATATGCACGTTATCTTCACCAAGTTCGTAGGGAAGCTGACTGGTTACGCTGTTCGTTTTGGAGACTTTCTTGCTCTCGAGACGGTCACGATCCAGCATGTTGTAGAAGTCCATATTGCCGCCAACGTTGAGCTGACTGGTGCGCATCAGGCGCACGCCTCGATCATGGAACAACCGGGTCAATACACGATGCACAATTGTCGCCCCGACCTGGCTCTTGATATCATCCCCAATCAACGGCAAACCCCGCTGAGCAAAACGCTGCTGCCAGTAGGGCTCACGCGCGATAAACACAGGGATCGCATTCACAAAGGCGACGCCCGCATTCAGGATTTGCTCAACATACCACTTTGTCGCCTGCTCGCTACCCACCGGCAGGTAATTCACCACGACATCGGTCTTGGTATCCTTGAGGATTTGCACGATATCATCCGTTGAGCCGGGTGCTTTCTTGATCTTACGCGCCAGGTAGGTTCCCAAGCCGTCATGGGTCATCCCGCGATGCACCGGGATCCCCAGACGGGGCACATCCGCAAATTTGATGGTGTTATTCTGGCCAGCCCACATGGCCTCACTCAGGTCTTTGCCAACCTTCTCCGCATCAATATCAAAGGCCGCACTAAACTCGATATCACCGATATGATAGCCGCCGAGATCGACGTGCATCAAACCCGGCACAAATGTCTTCTCATCGGCGTTACGATAATAGTGAACGCCTTGAATCAACGAATTCGCGCAATTACCGACACCGATAATCGCAACGCGAACCTTCTTTCTCGCCACAATGACCTCCATTGGTATAGATAGACGAATGAGCTACTTGCCCATAATACAGCTAAGCTGCGATGAGTGACTAAATAAATTTAATATTGTAGCCGGCACCAGTGTAAACCTACAGCCTAACCCCCTGCAAGAGGTAACTTGAGCGAATTATGGCGCTGTTATGTTGCGCAAACCAGCACCTTAACAGAATACGCAAATCGTCAGACGAGCGTTCAAGAGATGGCGGGCTAGATTTGCTATATTAATAGAAAGCCCAAGATGTGTTATGATTGTCGGCAGTCGCCAAGAGCTGACCAAAGCACGAATGAACGAGGAAAACAATTTTGGATGCCATAGGCCAGGAAGGTCAGAAATCGATCCATCTCGAGGACCGGCGTACCCGGGATCATTCTAAGGCCAATGTAGTCAATAACATTACAGACTCAGAGACCACCGGCGTGCCAACAGCACCCGGTGAAGAAGCCCAGAAAAATGATCCTGTGGCTACCTCGCGTAGCCGGTGGCGTCCCCGGCATGTCGAGACATTTACCCAGATCATCCTGGTAGGGGTGGATAGTCTGATGTTGGCCCTGGCTTTCGTGCTGGGCTATTATGCACGCGCCACGCTGCCGTTCCCAGAAGCACCAGTCGATGACCCGCCTGGAATCAGCGAGTATATCCCGATGCTCGTAGTCCATACCGCGGCGATCGTTATCTTCTTCTATTTCAGCCGAATGTATCACATGAGCCGGACCGTAAACCGCTTCGATACCGCTTTGATCATTGCCCAGAATGTGTCGATTGGTACGTTTTTGGCGGTGGCCATTGAAACAATGGCCTTCAAGAACAGCGGCTTTGACCTAGACTATCCGCGTGGGGTGATCGTTTACGCCTGGGTATTTAGCATTCTTCTGGTGATGATCGGGCGAGAGGCTCACCGTTCGCTGGTCTACGGCCTGCGACGGAGCGGTATCGGCCGCGACCAGATTCTCATCATCGGGACCGGCCCGACAGCCGCCGCCATCAGCACCCAGATCCGCCGCCACACCAGGCTCGGCTATGACATCGTTGGTCTGGTCAACCAATCCGACACTAAGAATAAAGAAGCCGCTTCGAGCGATATCAGTTTGCCCATCCTGGGCACCTATGAGCAGCTTCCTACCGTGATTGATGATTACGAGATCACCCAGGTGATCATCGCCCTTCCGGAAGCGACCTGCGATGAACTCCTGACTATCGTGACCTTGTGCCAACGCGGCACAGTAGACATCAAGATCTTCCCGGATACATTTGCCTTCATCACGAGCGGACTAACCGTCGATGAACTGGGCGGAATGCCGCTCCTGGGTGTTCGTGATATCGCGCTGCGCGGTTGGAAACTCAGCCTGAAACGCGGCGTGGATATTGTGGGCGCGTCCATCGGTCTTATCTTCCTCAGCCCGCTCATGCTACTGATCAGTCTTTTGATATATCTGACCAACCGGGGCCCCGTCTTCTTCTGCCAAGAGCGCGTAGGTCTTGATGGCAAACCGTTTCCGATGATCAAGTTCCGCACTATGGTCGTCGATGCCGAGAAGAAATCGCGCTGGACCGTCAAGAATGACACCCGGGTAACGCGCATCGGCAGCTTCTTACGAAAGACGAACATCGACGAACTGCCCAACCTTATCAATGTCTTCTATGGGCAGATGAGCCTGGTTGGACCACGCCCCGAACAGAAAAGCTTTGTCGAGGAGTTTCGCCAGAAGATCCCCCGCTATATGGAGCGCCATCGTGAAAAAGCTGGCATGACCGGCTGGGCCCAGATCAATGGCTTGCGCGGCGATACCTCCATCGAAGAACGGCTGAAATATGACCTGTACTATATTGAGAACTGGTCACTATGGTTCGATATCAAGATCATTCTCCGCACCATTGTCCAAACCCTCCTATTCCGCAACCGGAATGCGTACTAGAGATTTTGGGCAAAGCCCGTTTTTGTGCTAGGCTTGAGTGAACGTTCAGATAACCCTGATTAGTGTGGTGTGGCCCTCATGCCAACACAGATTAAGCAGTTCGAGGCGCATTTCGCAGAGCAGACCGGGGCCATGGTCTGGATGCTGAGCGGCCTGATCGAAACGGAGACCCCCAGTTCCGATAAGGATGCCATCGATGAGCTCGGCGACTGGATGTCGACCTGGGCCGCTGACCTGGCTGCGGATGTGAAGGTCTACCCGCAAAGTGCAGTCGGCAATTTAGTCGAATGCCGCTGGAACGCTACTGCCCCCGGAAAACCCATCCTGATTCTTTGCCACATGGATACGGTCCACCCTATTGGCAGTGTGGACAAGCACCCAACCCATACCGAAGGAGAGCGCCTGTATGGGATGGGCGCCTATGACATGAAGGGTGGGATCACCGTCGCCCAGACAGTCATCCAGGAGTTAATCAAGCACAATCAGCTCCCTGAGCGCCCTATCAGCCTGTTTCTGAACTCCGAAGAGGAAATTGGCAGCCGTAACTCGCGTGGGACGATCGAGGAAATCGCCCAGGAAGCCGGTCTCGTCCTGGTTATGGAGCCGTCACCGGGCCCAGGTAAGATTGTTACGGCACGCAAAGGTGTGGGTATTTTCCAGATGGTCGCCCTGGGGAGGGCCTCGCATTCAGGCAGTGCACCTGAAAACGGCGTGAATGCGATCGTTGAGATATCGTATCAAGTTGGCAAGATCACCGCGCTAACGAACTGGGAATTGGGCACAACCGTCATTCCGACCATCATCCACGGTGGGGTGAACCACAATGTCATCCCGGATGAGTGTGATATTACGATCAATGTTCGCGCGCGCTATCAGAGCGAAGCCGATCGCGTTTCCCAGGCGTTATATGACATTTCGCACCAGGCGTATCTTGAAGACTCGTTGCTGTATTTGACGGGCGATTTCCTGCGCCCGCCAATGGAACACAACGCATTGATGGAGCAGACAGTGGCTACGCTGCGGGAAGCGGTTCCGATGCCCATCGAGGAATTCAGTAAAGGCGGCGGGAGCGACGGCAACTTCACTGCTGCTCTCGGCATCCCCACCCTCGACGGCCTCGGCCCCACCGGAGGGGGCGCCCACAGCAAAGATGAATACATCGACATCCCCAGTCTCCCTCGGCAAGCTGCCCTTCTCAGCCACATCCTTTGTCAGTGGCCCCATATGCCACGCGACGGAGAATAACTTCGCTTAATGCATTCACCCTGGTCCAGTATCCTGTGTCTACTTGGATAACCCGGGACAAGACTTCATGAGAATTCTGGCGATAGAGCGAGAAACACCTAGCGCAACTGCCGAGCAATTCAAACCACACCTGAAAGCAGAAGCAGCCCGGGTCTGGGCCTTGTATGAATCCGGCATTATTCGCGAAATCTATTTTGACGAAGCGCAACACACGGCTGTCATTCTGCTCGAATGTGCCAGCCTGGAAGCGGCCCGCCAAGCGTTAGAGAGTCTCCCCCTGGTACAACTCGGCCTGATCGAATTCGAGATTATTAGGCTGATACCCTACACCGGTTTCGCACGATTATTTGAACCCTAACCTCGCGCCAGCGGAGGTACTATAGTGCACCAAAGCTGGTGTCGATCCTCCGCAGTCCAACATGTGATCCTCCCAATCTTGAGTCAGCCCTCCAGGAAGCCGGGTTTGAGGACTTTGTCGTCAAAAGCGCCGGAATGGGTCGCTTCTTCTCTGGGGTTTACCACGGCCAACGCCAGCAAGCGTAGTTGCGCAGCGAATAGTGCTCTTCACCCCTTCACTCAGAGGGAAGTCTCCAGCCAGCACGAATCCTCCACCGTGCTATGCCGATTCAGCTTCAACACGTTATGCTTGTTGGGGAACCAATCAACATTTGAGTGATACGGATGATAGATCATTATGACGGCAATCGGACACTATGAACTCGAGGAAAGACTGGGATCAGGGGGTATGGGTACCGTGTTTCGAGGCACCGACACTCGCACCCAGGAAAAGGTGGCCGTCAAACAACTGAGATCGGATATTGCGACACCAGAGATGATTGAGCGTTTCCAGCGCGAAGGTGAAGCGCTACGCGATCTGAATCATCCCAATATCGTTAAGTTGTTGGACACTGTTGAGCAAGATGGGCAGCACTTCCTGATCATGGAATATGTTGCTGGAGGTGACCTTTCCAGCTTGCTTCAGCACGGTCCCATGACGATTGAACAGGCATTGGAAGTGGCGCTGGACCTGGCCGATGCGCTCACCCGTGCCCACAAGCTCAATATCATTCACCGTGATCTCAAGCCAGCCAATGTCCTGCTGGCCAAGAATGGTGTCCTCAAGCTCACTGACTTCGGCGTAGCTCATATCGCCGAGAAAAATCGCGTTACCCAGACAAATGTTATTATCGGCACAGTCGATTATCTGGCGCCCGAGGCGTTCAGTGGGACATCCCTGGATGCACGTTTTGATATATGGGCTTTTGGCGTGATGCTGTTCGAGATGCTGGCGGGGGACAAACCCTTCAAAGGCGATACAACCCCGCAGGTCATCCACAGCATCACTACCGCGACATTGCCAGATTTGGAAGCGCAGCGCCCTGACCTTCCACCTGCATTGGTCGATCTCATCTACCGTATGCTGAACCGGGATCCACTGGCACGAATCGCGTCTGCGCGTCATATTGGGGCCGCACTTGAGGATATCTCCAAAGGTCGTGC
>JAADYW010000120.1 GCA_010092845.1 Chloroflexota bacterium | reverse complement strand
TTCGTCGGCAGCGTCAGATGTGTATAAGAGACAGCCGTGAGTGCCTGTAGATCGCGCGGCCCGGCTTTGCCCATCACCACCCGATTGGCCAGTCGCTCTAGATCAGCCATCTGCTTCAGCAAGGCTGTGATCTCGGCCCGCAGCGTACCTTTGTGGTACAAGACCTCTACAGCGTCCAGCCGAGCATTGAGCTGGTCGAGATCCATCAGGGGTTGGCCAAGCCAGGTGCGCAGCAGACGCGCGCCCATCGCCGTGGTCGTCTGGTCGAGAGCGTCCAATAGGGTGCCGCGGGTGGTGCCGGTGCGCAGCGACCGGGTCAGTTCAAGATTGGTACGTGTGGTGCTGTCCAGGCTCATGAACCCGGTGGTTGAGTAGCCGCGCAGCGTCGTCAGATGGCTCAGCGCGCCAGGTTGGGTGTCGTTGAGATAGTCGACAACCGCGCCGGCCGCCCTTAAGGCCAGCAGCTTGTCATTGACGCCAAATGCCTCCAGGGTTGCGACCTGAAAATGGTGCAGCAAAGCTGCGCGGGCCGCACTCAAATCAAAGCGGAACTCCGGCAAGCCGGTCAGGTGGCTTTCCGGGGGCAGGGAGACGCCGCGTGTTACCCAGTTCTGTGGCATCAAGACTTCGCGCGGGGTCAGGCGTGCCAACTCTTCCAGGACCGTGACCGGGGTGTTCGGCCCTTCAAGCGCGGTGGCAGCGAATTCGCCGGTTGTGATGTCGACATATGCCAGGCCAGCGTGCGACCAGTTCTCACCGTCGTAGTCCATTTCGGGGAGGAGGGCCATCAAGAAGTTGTTCTGGCGCTCGGGTACCATCGTCGGGGCGACGACGGTTCCCGGGGTTACAACCTGCGTGACCTCGCGGGGGACCAGCCCATTGATCGCTTCATTGCCCATCTGGTCAGCGATAGCGACATGATAGCCCTTTTCTACCAGACGAGCGATATAGGCTTCAGCCGAGTGATGCGGCACCCCGGCCATCGGCACGCGCTCATTCTTGCTGAAGGGCCGGCTCGTCAGTGTCAAATCCAGTTCGCGGGCGACCAGTTCCGCGTCATCATCAAACGTCTCGTAGAAATCACCCATGCGGAAGAAGACGATAACATGCGGGTATTTGGCCTTGATATCAAGGTATTGCTTGCGTGAAGGTGAAACCTTTTGCTTTGGCATGGCCTCATATGGTATTCGTGGGTTGGACAATGGTTAATTTTGGTGTTCTGTGCTAATGTATTCTAGCAACAAGTTGGGGGATGTGCAGGGTCTATTGAGAGAACGCGAGTGTTTTGACAAGCTAGACTAAGGCTTTCAGGGAGTCTTTTGAGCGTGGAAGTGTATCCTGTAACAAACCCGACTGTACTCCTCATTGACGATGACAAGTATGAGCGCGATGTGGTCCAATGGGAACTCAGTCGCGAGGGGTTCAACGTCATTTACGCCGAAAACGGCATCGAGGGGCTGCGGCAGCTCTACGAGCAACACCCCGATCTGGTACTTCTCGACATCAATATGCCCCAGATGGACGGTTATACGGTGTGCCAGCGCATCCGTGAGGTCAGCAGTGTGCCGATCATCATCGTTTCGGCGCTGGAGACCCCTGAATCGATTGTCCGTAGCCTGGACCTGGGCGCGGATGATTATGTGGTGAAGCCCTATAAGGTTGATGTACTGGTTGCCAGAGCTCGGGCAACCTTGCGACGTGCAGCGGCTGAGCCTACCGTTGGGCGGGAGCAACAGGTGTACAACGATGGCTATCTCACCATAAACCTGGAGGAACGCCGGGTGCTGGTCGATGGCGAGTTAATGCGTCTCTCCCCCACCGAGTATCGTCTCCTGGAGTTGCTTTTACAAGAATCCCCGCGTGTGGTTCCCTATCGCGTCTTGCTGGAGAATGTCTGGGGATTCGAGTACATCAACGACATCGACTATTTGCGCGTCTACATCTGGCATCTGCGCAATAAGCTGGAGCCCAATCCGCGCGAACCAATCTACATTCTCAATGAATTGGGTGTTGGCTATCGTTTCCAGCGTCACATCTGACCGCACCTGAAGGCGCAGGACGATTTTTACTCGCAAAACCGGCCAATCTGTTGGATAATGAAATAGGAAGTCTTGCTGTCTGGAAACAGACCTTCCTTACACTGTCCGACATGTGCTGACGTGGTACGTCAATCCTAAGGAGTTACCAGTAGATGACGCATAGCGTTAAATTTGATATCGGGCCAAAGACCGAAGAGTATCTGCAGCGTGATGCAAAAGTGATCTCGCCATCCTATACTCGTGACTATCCTTTTGTGATGTCGCATGGCAAGGGTGCCGAGGTCTGGGATGTCGATGGGGGGCGTTTTATTGACCTGACGACCGGGATCGCAGTGAATGCGACTGGCCACGCCCATCCGAAGGTCGTCCAGGCCATCAAGGATCAGGCCGAGAAGTTCATCCACATGGCAGGGACGGACTTCTATTATGGACCTCAAACGGAGTTGGCTGAGCGTCTGGCAGGTATCGCGCCCTTTGCAGAAGATGCCCGCATTTTCCTCTGCAACAGCGGTACAGAAGCCGTCGAGGGTGCACTTAAGCTAGCACGCTACTACACCGGGCGCCCGCAATTCATCGCATTCTTCGGTGGCTTTCATGGCCGGACGATGGGGTCGCTGGGCGCAACGTCCAGCAAGATCGTGCAGCGGGCCGGTTATTTCCCCATGATGCCAGGCTTCACCCATATTCCATACCCGGATCCTTACCGTCCGCTGCTGAACACGGACGGTTATGAGGATTACGGGGAACGGGTTGTGGCCTATCTTGAGCAAACCGTCTTCCAGACAATTGTGCCGCCAAATGAGGTTGCTGCGGTGCTTGTAGAGCCGATCCAGGGTGAGGGTGGCTATGTTGTACCTACGCCAGGCTTCTTCCCGGCCTTGCGCGCGCTCTGTGATAAGTATGGTATTTTGCTCATTGCCGACGAGGTCCAATCTGGAATGGGACGTACCGGCAAGTGGTGGGCGATCCAGCACTTCGGTGTCGAGCCGGATATCGTCTGTAGTGCCAAAGGCATTGCCAGTGGAATGCCACTCGGCGCAATAATTGCACGCGACAGCATTATGCAGGACTGGAAACCCGGTGCCCACGGCAACACCTTCGGTGGGAACCCTGTCTCCTGTGCAGCTTCTTTAGCGACGATTGATCTGCTGGAGGGTGCCAACGGCACCGACGGCATGATCACGAACGCATCGGAAATCGGCCAGTATCTCATTGATGGCCTAGAAGAAATCATGCCCCGTCATCCAAGCATTGGCGAGATTCGTGGGCGCGGTATGATGATTGGGGTTGAACTCGTCAAGGATCGCGAAACGCGCGAATATGCCAAAGCGTTGCGTGATGATGTGATCCACCAGGCCTATCGCAACGGTCTGTTGCTTCTGGGTTGCGGCAAGAGTACGCTGCGTTTAATGCCACCCTTGATGCTCGAGAAGCCGCTGGCTGACGAGGCCTTGCAGATCATTGATAAGTCCCTTGCTGAGGTCGAAGCGGCACACGGTTTCTAGGCGCAGACAGCGCTTCAACTTAGCGATGGAAACCCGGGGTGCAGTCTTCAAGGCGATTGCACCCTGTTTTGTTGCAAAGGACGATCTATGCGGCACGAATATAGCCATGAACAGGATGGCGGCGAAATATCTCAGGCACCGCCGAACCCGGCGCCCAGTGAACCCTCCGATGGTGTAGACAGGCCCATTGCAGATGCGACCATCACTATTCAAGATGGGACAGGGGCAACCACCATTGTCAATCCGGGGTGCGTGTCATCTACGACAATGGCATTGTGGCTGTTGGGGGTTCTGGCGGTCTTCGAGATTGTCGAGAACATGATGGCTGATGATCTGTTCCTGGCTTTCGTGAGTACGCTCAAGACTCTCCTTCTGT
>JAADYW010000119.1 GCA_010092845.1 Chloroflexota bacterium | reverse complement strand
TCGATGTACCGCTTGATTCTAGCACGCGAGAAACTTGGAGGAAAGCGCCATTCCCCACCCCGCTAAAGCAGGGTGTCCCCTGGCGCAAATTCTATGGATAACCCGCTTAAAATTGGTCACCTGGTTCATCTGGGCTCACTTCACGTTCCATAGGGCAAATCGAGGGTGACCGTTACCCCGTGTCCGAGAGTGCTTTCCAGGCCAACTTTGCCACCATGCCGCTCGATAATCGCTTTGACCATAGACAGGCCCAGTCCACTACCTTCGATGTGTTGCACACCTCGTCCCCGATAGAGCTCTTTCCATACATGTTCGAGGTCGGCAGCATCAATGCCAGGGCCGTTGTCAGCAACGATAATCGTAGTACCCGCGCCGCTATCATAGGCCTGCACGTTCACCTCGCTTCCGGCTTGGGTAAACTTCAATGCATTATCCAGCAGGTTATAGATGGCAAGCAGTAAAAGATACTTGTCGCCTTTGACCTCGCATTCAGGCTCGATCTCAAGTCTGATACGCTGCGGGTCGGCTTCTGTCAACATGACTGCTTCGTTGATAAGTGCATCGATGCTTACCGGAATATGCTCAATCGAGACATATTCTAACTCTGCCAATTTGCGCAGCTCGGTAATGAGTTCACTCATGCGATGAGTCTGGGTATCGATCGTGGTACGCGCCTTCTCCCGCACCTCAGTCTCTGGAACTGCCAGATTGACAAGCGCAAAGCGTATGGCCGTCAGAGGGTTCTTCAGCTCATGATCGAGGCGTTGGAGAAAACGCTGCAATTCCTGCTGGTACTGAGTCTGCAAATTGGCATATTTCTTCAATAGCGACCGCCTATACCACCACAACAGCAGAAGGCTCCCACAGTTGGTGAGGCTCAGGGCGACGATGGCCATTACATACGACATTATCCAAGCGGCTCGACCTTGCCGACAAAACGATAGCCGGCGCCGGGGACAGTCTCGATGTAGCGATGTTGGTCAGGCGAATCGTTCAACCCCTTGCGCAGCTCGGCGATTCGGGTGTCCACGGTACGTGCACCAACGGGATCAGCCCACCCCCATACTGCCTCCAGAAGACGTTCACGGGTGATAAGTTCCTCAGGATGAGTCATGAGATAGTCCAGAAGGGCAATTGCTTTGGGTGTTAACGGGATGTCCTTACCATCGAGCAACACACGCCGCGGTGAACGCTCCAGGATAATGTCACCGCTGGCCAATCGTTGGGCCGCGCCTAGCGGCGGACGATTAGGCATTGAACGTCGCAAAACTGACCGAATGCGTGCCACCAACTCCTGTGGATCAAAAGGTTTGTTGAGGTAGTCATCAGCCCCTTCTTCAAGGGCCATAGCCCTTTCCGTTGAATCGCCAACCTGGGTCAGCAAAATCACCGGAAGCCAGTTGCCGGCATGCCGCAGTTGTCGCAGCACCTCGCGGCCATTGAGGTGCGGCATGATGACATCCAGGATGACCAAGTCAGGGGCAAAACTGTTGATCTTACGCAATCCCTCTTTGCCATTGGCAGCTACGTCCACGGCAAAGCCTGTCCGCTCCAGAAACGCAGCCATATTGGCTGTAATAGCTACATCATCGTCCACAATCAGGATCTTGGAAACCATAGTTTTCGCCGAACTATCTGGTCTTCTCAATATTCTACAACAGGACCATCACAAAAACTCGCCAACACTACGCGTATAATGCTGGCGAGAACCTCTCATTTCACAGGCGAATTGGCTTATTCGTCCTTTTTCGGCTTAGCTTTGCCACCTTGTGATTTCTTTGTGCCACTGTTCTTTGTCTTCGCTGGCTTTTTGGGAGGATTACTCGAAGTCATTGAAACAACCTCCATGATCCCTTAATAGTTGCACACAATCCCATATGGTGTGTGCCTACAGTCATGATAGCCTAACATGCGAGGCCTTGAAGTCACAGAGGCGACAAACCATGTTACAGTTCCCGAATAATATTGCCTGACGATGATGCTCCAGATGCTAGCCGGCGCGGGTTGCTGGGCACCGTAGATCGCTGATTATCACTTCCATAACACAATGTGTCGGTTCTGAAACAGCCTGTGACGTGACCGTGATATGCACGTGATATGCTGGAAACGGTATCAGGGAACTATTCGCATCTTCACTTGAAAATGGATATCTCCAGTCAAATCGAACAAGACAATTTCCGGCATCTTATCAAAGATGTCTTCTGGTTTGGGCTCGCTTTCCCGGCAACATCACGATTCCTGGCGGTGTATGCCCTCCGTGTTGGAGCCTCAGCTCAAGAAGTCGCATGGCTATCAGCCCTGCCGGCACTGATGCTACTGGCTGCGACCACACTATCTAGATGGTGGAGCCATCGGTATCCTGATGCTGTGCGGGCCTCGTTTTGGTCAGGGCTGGGTTTCAGATTTTCGTTTCTGCTACCAGTTCTTACACCGTTTTTCCCGCCGGAGTGGCAACCGGCCTGGTTACTCTTCTCAGTGACGCTACCGGCTCTCCCGCAAGGTCTAGCATCGGTTGTATTTTTGGTGCTGTTACGTCAAGCCGTGTCTGCAAATAGACTGCCGGCGCTCGTCAGCCAACGCACACTCATTCTAAATATCGCGCTGATCCTGGGTACGTTGCTACTTGGCTACTGGCTGGAAATCGTGCCATTTCCGTTCAACTATCAATCGATGTTCGGGCTGGCTTTCGGGCTGGGACTAATCAGCTTATGGCATGTTAGCCGGACGAAGAATCTAGTTGTTGTTAGCGAGCGACTCGAAGAGGCCATTGGTATTTCACCGTGGCAGGATAGCGCCTTCCGCGCAGTGATCGTGACGGCGTTTCTTACCCACCTCACCTGGTTCATCGTGGTGCCGCTCGTACCGATCTATCTCATCGATCATCTGGGAGCCAGCGAGAGCTTCGTCGCGATACTAATCGCTCTGGAACTCCTGGCGGCAGCGCTCGCCTCGCTTGCCCTCAATCGCTTCGTATCACTACGCCATTATCGCCTCGTGATTGCCCCAGCAATGGTCTGCGCTAGTGTGTCTACCGCGATCATCGCGTTGTCATCCAACTTGATGTTGATCCTGGCCGCGGGAGCGATAAATGGCGCAGCGTGGACTTTCATAAGCCTGGCGGTATATGGCTTCTTCACGCAACGTGCACCGGATGCCCAGTTGACTGCCTATGCGGCCGCCTACAATCAGGTGATCTTCCTGGCAATGTTTGTTGGACCATTGCTTAGCAGCCTGGCACTCACACTTTGCTCGGACATCCTGGTTGGGCTGATACTCGGTGCAGCGCTGCGGTTCCTGGCCGGAATAGCCCTGGCGCCCCATCACCAGATCACGCGCTGGCCACGCCACGGCGTGGCCCTCAAAGGCTGAGCTCACGTCGGCCTGGCGCGGTTCGCATCGTGCAAATACGCAAAGATCATGCTTCGGTATTTGCAACTGACTATGCTAAACTTGAAGCGCCGGTCCATATACCCGCGGAGACGCACTGGATGCTTTCTGATGAGTTTATCCCAATCCTGCCAGGGGTTGGGCTCTATCTGAGTATTGTCTCGCCAGCAAACCCTTTGATCCATCAACTAGCCGACTTATATATTCGCTCCTTCGAAGGCTGGGGACAGGCCCTGATCGATTCCCACGGCCGCAACCTGGCCCTCGAGTATCTTCAGGACTACGGAACGACCCATTCGGGCGCGGTATTAGCGCTGGTCCTCCAGGGTCAGGTTCTCGGTGGAGCAGTGGTATCTTTCGGCGACAAGAAGACGGTTAGCTACAACGTGGTGAACAGCGTTGCTGCCAGCTACGACATTAGTCTCGACTTCATTGATCAACACTTCGACGATCTCTTGTATGATCTGCTCTACTATCGCCTCCAAGCCGACATCAACGACCACTACGTCGAGATCTCCGACATTTTCTTGGAGACACGGGAGACCATCAAGAGCCTGATCACACAGGGTTTGTCACAAATCATTGCAGATCTTGAGAGTTGCAATGGGCATTTCCGGACAGAATCGCGAACCCATGCAGCACTCGTCGCGCTCGTCTATTCTTTCAAAACATCCCGGCGCCTAAACGGCAGAAGCCCCGTCCACGATATTTACCGGCTGTTCTCCCTATGTTTGCTGTTGGGAGCACTCGTCTACGTACAGGAGATTTCGGCATTCCACCCAGGAGCGATTACCTGCGTACAATGGACCTGCGTAGGAACTGCTATGCATAGTCTATTCCGGATGCTGTGCCATCCCAGGTATACACGCATCGCTACTATGGTCGATGGCTCACTGCCTTTTGTGGGACGGGTTGCTTCAAAGATTCCCGGGGATCAAACATTCATCAATGCCCTGATCAATCTGGGCAAGAACTCCGAAATCGTGTGGGAAGGACCCGTGGGCGACGGCACCCGCCCCGGTGTGGGCAAGATCGACTACAACCGGATCTCGGTGACCAAGTTTCCACTTGATGGCTTGATCATGCTTGTCTACAACTGGAACACCTATAGCTTCTTTGTGCGCCGCCGCTATGTAACAACAAGCTGGAAATACTCGCGTAATCGTCTACGCCACCGCGTCCCGGCGCGCTGAGGGGGAAGGTAGGACGAAGCGCGCATACTCGTTGGTCAAAGGTGAGCCCGCAACAGCCCACAGTTCGGTAGTCGAGGGCGACATGACCACTGCACCCACCGTTTCGAGATCCCATTCCGGCCGGCGAACACATACACTATCGGGGCCGTCACTACGATCTCGGGTGAGTGCCATCAACACATCAGATGTGATGTCAACCCCCTGCAAATAGTGCGCAGCACGCGCCTGACGTGTATCCGAGTCACGAATCTCCTCACGACTTAGCGCTCGCTCAAACGCCTGCGTGGATGGGTGCAGACAGCGATTGGCATGCGCCACGTAATCCGTTACCAACTCGATGTGCAGCTGATGCGGCATAGCTTCGATATTGTAGCCACACCCTCCGGCATCAAAGATAAGGTAGTTGTGCCCTCCCGCCAGGCGAGCATCAGCAACGCACCCCATCGCGTCTCCTATATTCGTCTGCTTGAGGATGCGCCGCACTACGAAGGGCCATGTTACGCCAGGTTGGCCATGTGCACTCGCAAGGTTATTGATACACACACCGATGCCGGCGGCATTCATGCCGATCATACCTACACATCCGGTAAGCGTGAACGTGATAAATGCCGGGGCGTTTTCTGGAGCCGCGCGCATGAGCAAGACATAGGGTGACATACCTGGATTCATGTCCCAAGTCTGTCCAGCCAGCGGAAAGCCACCGGCAGTGCGTCCGCGTCCGGCCATGAAGGTCGTGCAATTGGCCCCAGCTCCCCTTGGTTCCAAAACGTCTACAAAATCAGTGAATCCGTTTGCGATGATGAGTTCGGCCAGGGACAGACCAGTAGCCGTTGAGAGACCCGCGAGCTCCGCCATCAAATCAGCGTCATATCTATGGTGCTCCTCTTCACAAGCCTCTGCTAGTGACAGAATGTCGGCGAAGGGGAGCGGAGCGGATACCCAATTAGTGTCACGGCATAGTTGAAGACGTTGCCGGGCCATTGCCCGTATCGCGTCGCGGTAGACCAGACCGTGATAATAACCCATCTGGAACGGCGTTCCAGCGACGTCTAGCACGCGAAGGGGGGACATGCCTACACTCCTAGAAATCCGCGGAGTAGCTGCTCGGCCAGTACACCGTTCACGCTGGCGTTATAGCCGCCTTCTTGAACAAACAACGTTGGCCGATTGACACTTGCCAGCGCAACACCAATGCGATGATAGTCCTCGTCTCGCAGTTCAAAGGTCGCGGTAGGGTCATCGCTGCTCGTATCAAAGCCAACTGAAACGACGAGCGTCGCGGGCTCGAAGGCAAGGACCGCGGACAACAACACCTCAAGCGCTTCGAGAAAACGTAAACCACCGGTCCCACTTGGTAGGGGCAGATTGAGGTTCGTATTGAGTGCCCCCTCCCCACCAATTTCATCGACGTATCCAGCGTAGTAGGGATACTCGAAAGCTGGGTCAGCATGGATTGACCCGAAAAACACCAGCGGGTTGTTCCAGAAGATATCCTGTGTGCCGTTGCCGTGATGGTAGTCAATATCTATGACGGCGACTTCTCCCCGACGCAGTAGTCTGGTAGCGGCCACCGCTGCATTGTTCAAATAGCAATAGCCACCGACAAAATCACGTCCGGCATGATGGCCAGGAGGGCGACAAAGTGCATATGCAGCCGAAGCACTCTCATCTAGCAGTCGATCAGCTGCTGTTTGAGCAGCCGTGGCAGAGTGGAGCGCCGCAAACCACGTCCCGGATCCGATCGGGGCTGCGGTGTCGAAAGCATAATAACCGCTGGTTTCCATCGTCGTATTCCGCAAGCGACTCATTGTCAGTCGCGATGGAAAGACGGCGGGATAAAGATAGACGTCCTCTGTATCGGCTAATTGATAATAGGGCGTCGCTGCATGCGAAAAGCGCGGAATCTGGCTCGAGAATTGCTGGAACCAGACTAAGAAGCCTTCGTCGTGTGTCTGCACTAGGTCCATATGGCTGATTGGGTGTGTTGGCTCCGATACACAAACCAGGTCGGCCCTTTCCAAATGCTGGCGCAGGGATTCAATGCGGCGGGGTGTCTCAGGATAGGGTAGCAAGCGGCCATGATACTGCTCGACAAGAGGTTGGTGTTGTGTATGGTGTGGAGAATAGATAAGCGGCATCATTGTCCAAAGTCCCCATTATGGCAACCCATTCTATTATCCAATGAACACAGGCCGTTGAGCGTTTCAGTCCTGTGACATCGCGTTTCGAGGTCATAACAAAGCTTCAGCGAAAATCCGCAATAATGATTACGGTGTACATATGAGACCCACGAAGGTGCTGTGTATATGTTGTCCGACTCTCGAATTTGAGACGAGCCCAGATAACGCGCAGGAGGAACGAAATAGCGATGAACAATGTCCTATCGGACTCGGTTGTATCAGATCCCCTCACCCCCACCCCAGCTTTGGTCATAGACTTCGACCAAATCGTGTCTGCCTATAACCGCTTTCAACACGCTATGCCAGAAGGTCTCATCTATTACGCAATGAAAGCCAATGCCAACCCGGAAGTCGTCCGGGTGATCGTTGGCGCCGGCAGTGGATTAGAGATCGCGTCAGCGCCTGAGCTTGATCTCGCGCTGCGGCTGGGTCTATCAGGGGAACGTATCATCTGCAGCAATCCAATCAAGAGTCCAGCCTTCATCAAGCGAATGCACGAGGCTGGCGTGTATGCTATGGTGGTTGATTCGACTTATGAGACCGAGAAAGTAGCTCATCATGCGCCTGGCAGTCGCGTCTATGTACGCCTGGCTGTCGACAACACGGGTAGCGTTCTACCCCTGGCCGGCAAGTTCGGTGTAGATCGTGACCAAGCGCTGCACCTGATCGATCTGGCCCGCGAACTCGGTCTGCGCCCAATTGGACTGACCTTTCATGTAGGATCACAATGCCTGGCGCCGCAGAACTGGGTTAATGCCATCAAAGCCAGCAGTGAGATCTGGCGGAAAACACACGGGCGCGGCCACGACTTGTATTTCCTGGATATTGGCGGTGGTTTCCCGGTAGGGCATCATCATACCGCCTCAATCCCGACAATTGAGACAATAGGGGCGCTTGTGAACCAGGCCATTGAGGAACACATGCCCGAAGCCCCCGCGATGCTTGTCCTGGAGCCAGGACGGGGCCTGGTTGGCGAAGCGGGCCTCCTGGTCACAGAAGTCATTGGCAAAGCGTCGCGGGGCACCGATACGTGGCTGTATTTGGATGCTGGTGTCTTCAACGGGCTAATGGAAACCTACGAAGGATTTCCCCCGGTTGTGCGTGTGGTGGGCAACGCCTCCAATGGTCATCGCCCACCCAACCTCGTTACGCTGGCGGGTCCAACCTGCGATAGCTGTGACGTGATCGCCCGTCATGTGATGCTGCCAGAGGTGCATATTGGCGATCGTTTGGTGTTTCTTGACGCTGGCGCCTATACCAACGAATATGCCTCTAACTTCAACGGGTTCTCAATTCCTGAATTGATCGCCGTAGGTCACGGCGCGTCGATTCCGCAGATTGAACTGGTCTGACCGTCAGATACCGGAGAGGAACGCACGAACCTCTCCGGTCAAGCGCCCTCTCAAAATGCCAGAAAAGTCTCAAACTGCCACATATCATCTTCCAAGGGAACCCGTTTTCCGTACCGCGCAAAAGGGTCGAAGCGATTCTTCAGTGGAGTCCAATCAGTTTGAAGCGATGGGCAAGGGCCAAGATAGGGATTAGCAACCGCGAGTATCTCATGGTGCGGCAAATCGTCCGGTACGCACAGGCCTCGATTGGGATTGCGGAGCATCCAGGCGATGGCACCCAGAACAGACGCGGCGACCTGGAGTGTAGTGGCGTTCTGGTGGGGGACAAGCTGGCGGGTTTCATGGATATCTAACTGTGACCCAACCCACCATCCATTGAGCAGATGCCCCAACAACAATACACCCAACTCATCTTTGCCATCGACAATATCGTCATCCATAATCCGCTGTCTGGTCTGTAACTCGTAGTTACTCATTTTGAGCTCGTGCAACGAGGCAATTGCGGCGTCAGTGGGCAAGTAGGCATAGTGAACAGTAGGCCGGTAGATCGGAATCCCGTCTTCCCAAACAGTTAAGTGATCACTGATGGTAAACGCTTCGCCGTGGCGAATGACCATCCCAATAATCTCCCCCATGGGAATCCAGGAACGAACCCAGGTATTCATCCCCATCTGGCTGAGGCAGATCTGGTTGCCGGGGCCATAGGAATGGATATGCGCACCTGGTGGCAGGCGACGTTCGTGTGTGCCCCACCCCATTTCGGCTGGGGCGATGCCTTCTTCGCGGAAACCCTCAATCGACCAGGTGTTGACGAACTCACCGACTTCTTTTGGTCGCTTGCTGATCTGGGTATCACGTTCTGAGATATGGATCACCTTTGTCCCGGTGAGCATTGCCAGCCGAGCGAAATCCGCATCAGCCAGAGCTGCTTCAAGCGGACCCTGCACCGGGCCAGCCATGTTCCTATCGAGGATCGCCTTGCTGATGTCCTCCAGAGCAACCTTTGTCCAGTGGCTGACGAGGCCTGGATTGGCACCATGTTCGACCACAGCCGTGGGGCCAGCTTCAGCCCAGCTTGCCTTACGTTTGCGCAGGGCCATATGACGCACATAGAGCGTGCGCTCGGCGGGTGGCGTATGTGCAGCATCGGTATAGGGGTCCCATAGCTCGACCGAAGTGTTGATATAGAGCACGTTGTTGTCATGGCACCACTGCACGATTTCACCGCAGTCGATGTTCCACGCGAGATCAATCAGCAAATCACCGGCCTTAAGGTATTGCCCCAAAACCTGCGCCAGATTATCGGGGGTAATCTGCTTTTGAACATAATTCGCCCCTGCTGCCAGGGTATCGAGGATCGTATCGCGCAGATCCTCGAAATCCATGATCGTCAATCTACTGAAATCCATATTGATATGTTTGAGGAGGAGAGGTTGCAGGCAGAGCGATATCGATCCACATCCCAACAACAGGATGTTTCCTCCAAAATCAATTTGCATGGGTCAATTGCTCCTAATGCATCCAGAAACTGATGCTGAGATTATTGCTGAGAATTGCTCAAACACAAACGGAATTGCAAGTTCTGTAATCGGTGTTTCAAGACCGTAACACATGGACAACGCCACATCAGCTACAATCAGCCGCGCAGGAGGAAAAGCACATGTTGCACGAAGCGATTTACTTATCAGACAAGGGCAGTATTCACGGTCAGGGCTTATTCACGGCAATCCGGCTAGCCCCAAGAGAAGTGATCTGGCAACGCGACCCTGCGATGAAGACATATAAGGTCGCCGAAGTCTTAGGGTGGTCCCAGAAAGCGCGAGATGATTTCTTCTGGTATGCATTTCAGTGCGATGCTGACACCTTCATCTTCCTGGAGGGCATTGATCGCTACATGAACCATTCTTGTAGCGCGAATACTTGGTGGTTAGACGACAACACATTGATTGCCGCCCGACCGATCCAGGCCGGGGAGGAAGTCACCTATGACTACGCAACCACCGAAATCAGCGTCCCCTATCAGATGATGTGCCATTGCGGCACCGTTAACTGCCGCGGAATCGTGACTGAACGAGACTGTCTCGACCCTGCCTGGCAGTTGCGCTATGGTGACCATCTACCGTCCTTTGTATTGGACACGATTGAAATGCATCGAGGCAGCAGCGGTGTCCGATAATCTCAACAAGGTGTACCAGCGGGCCGAATACTACGATATCGTCTTCAACCGCGACGTTAGTGCGCATATCGATTTCTGCAGAAGTGTATTTCAGCAATATACCGGGCGCAAGCTAGCTTCAGTTGTGGATATTGCATGCGGGCCGGGCTATCATGCCCAGGGCTTTGCCCGTTGCGGCATACCAGCGACCGGCCTCGATCTGAGCCCAGCGATGCTGGCTTTCGGTCAACAGCAATGTCGCGACCAACAGCTCGCCGTGGAATTTATTGGGGCCGATATGCGCACGTTTGATTTGCCAGAACCAGTGGATATGGCGCTATGCGTCTTTGACGGCGTTGACCTCCTGACCCGAACCGACGATGTCATCGCTCATCTCCGGGTGGTGGCAAAGAACCTGACACCGGGCGGCCTGTATCTCATTGAGCAAACACACCCCCGCGAAGCCAATGCCTTCCATTTGCCGCCTCTGCGATGGACAGGTGAACGCGACGGAACCACGGTCACGTTCACCTGGGGTGTGAATCATCCTCAGCCAGATATCATCTCCGGGCTGGCTGAGATCCGCATGGAGATGAACGTCACGCATCGAGACGGCACAACAACACAATTCCACGATACGTCACTCGAGCGAACCCTCGTTCCGCAGGAATTGAGGGCGCTGACCGAGTACGTCGTGAATGATCTACGCGTCGTTGGTTATTTCGGCGCCTTCGATCTGCATCAGCCACTAGATTGGTCCGCCAACGCTAGCAGTATGATCACTTTGCTGCAAAAACAGAGAAGTTAGGTAACCCGGCAGCAACAGATTATAGCCCGTTACCGCGAGCCGCATGCTATACGAGCAATCGAAGGTCCAATACACCCAATATGTACTAAAGCCGGATGTGCATGACTGCACATCCGATTTGATTTCGAAGGAGCGGATCATCAATCGAGTCGGAAAGTGCTGCTTTTCGACGTAATTCTGTTACCAGTCATGAGGACGCGCTCGCGTAACGGTTGGTCGCCCTGCGGAATAGCAACGACGCCACGGCAAGCGCAACCACAGCGAAAATCAGCGTGGCGAGCATCATCTCTGCGGAAATGTCACCTGTCAGCGCCTGCGCCGGTACCGTGGTGATAATGCCGATCGGGATGACCCATGTCAGGAGCAAGCCAAGCGCGCCAGGATAGATACCCACTGGATAGCGTGCCATCTGGAAGATGCCATCGAAGACCCAGGTAAACAGGAATCCAGGACTCCAGAACAGGAGGCTGCTAAAGATCAGCATCATCGCATAGATTGTGATCACGCCACCAGTCAGCAGCAGCAAGAACGCCAACAAATTCGCGGCGGTTAGCGTGATCTGCGCGCAGGCAGCGGCGATGACCAGCAACGCCATGACGACATCGAAAACCGCGAAGATTTGCCACTGCCGTACGCTGACCAGAAACTGCGTATTGGCCGGACGCAGTAGCACAAAGTCGAAGGTGCCCTGCCAAATGTCGCCCTCTAGCCCCGCGAGCTGGTTCAAGCTAGGGGCGAGCACCAGATCGCGCAGGGCACCCACCAGTAAATACACACCCAGGACCGCGAGCGCGGCGGCATAATCCCAGCCGTTGAGTGCGTCCACTTGCTCGAAGACGATCACCAGACCCAACCAACCGGTAGCAAGCTTGAGGAGGGCGTTGAGCAGGCTGATGGCGAAATTCGCATGATACGCCAACTCCTGCTGAGTCGAGGCCGCAACGAACACACGAATGATCCGTAAATGGCGTAACACCGATTATCCTCCTACCGCTTCATAGTGACGTAGACCTCGCCGCCACAAAATCCGAAACAGAATCCATGCGACCAGTAGCCAGCCGACCTGCAAGCCGAAGCCAAGCAGCAACTCACCTACTGCCAATTGACCGAGCAAGACCTCGACCGGAAATCCGATCATATAACGGAAGGGCAGGAGCACTGCAAGCGTCTGGATGAAGCCAGGCAGCACTGCCACCGGCGCAACCTGCCCCGCCAGAACAAAAACCAGCGCATCCTGCAAGGCCAGCAAGGCGTCAGTGCGGGTTAGCCAGAAGGCCAATAGTGCCAGCCAGTATCCCCACAGAAAGCGCAGCAGCCACGCCAACAGCAACGTCGGGAGAAACGCCGCAATTCCTGCAGGGGACAGTGCAACTTCCGGGCGCAGGAGTAGTCCTAATCCCAGGATCACGGGGACGACAAAGCTCAGCATGACAGCTTTACCAGCGAATTCCGAGGCAAGAGTGTTGTAAGTCGGTGACATCGGGTACAGCAGTAGCCGATTGAAATCACCCATGCGGATCATGTCGCCGACCGTCCAGTTCGTTTGTGAATAGGTCACCTGATTGACGAAACTCAGCACAAGGTAGTAACAGATGAAGGCGTCGCGCGTCATCCCGCCCACTGTTGACTCACCAGCTACTGTAGCCCAGACAAACAGATAGATGAGCGGCGGCACCATCCAGCCGAAGGCGACCAGAAAGAAGAAGGTACGCTGTTCCATCCACGACAGCCACGTACTCCTGATGAGCGCCCAACCACCCCGGTGATTCATAGGACTTCTTCTCCCTGATAGATCTGGTCGATGACGGCTTCAATAGGTGGGTTTTCGATCGAGAGGTCGTCTACTGGCAGGCTGTTAAGCAGATGCGCGATAATGTGTGCAGTTTTGGTACGGTCCAGACGCAGTGTGATATCACCATTCATACCTGCCAGGATCTCGGCATCCGGTGGGAGGCAGGCCCGCAGAGCCCGTACCGGGTCGTCAATGTTGAGCGTCAGGCGCACCAGCTTGAACGGCGCAAGTTGCTGGCTCAGGGCGGCGAGGTCACCATCGTAGATCAGCTTCCCCTGTTGAATGAGAATGACCCGGTTGCACAATTCCATCACATCTGCCATGTAGTGGCTGGTCAGCATAACCGTGACCCCGGACTGCCGATTGTAATCGACGATGAACTGACGTAGCCGCCGCTGGGCCGAAACATCCAGCCCGATAGTCGGCTCATCGAGGAACAGCACCTCAGGCCGATGAATGAGCGCGGCGGTGAGTTCGCACTTCATGCGTTCACCCAAAGACATGTTCCGCACAGGCTTGGTCAGCAGGTTCTGCATCTGAAGCAACTCCACCAGTTCATTGACAGTCCGCGCGGCCTCTACTGAAGATAGCCCGTAGATTGCACCCAGCACACGGAAGGTATCTAGCGGAGGGATATCCCACAGCATCTGGCTCTTGTTGCCCATCACCATGCTGATGCGACGCAGATAAGCCGGCTGGCGTTCCCAAGGAGTGAAACCCGCAATGGTGGCGCTGCCGCTGGACGGTTGCAATAGCCCGGTGAGCATCTTGAGGGTAGTGGTTTTGCCTGCGCCGTTGGCTCCTATGAATCCGACGATCTCCCCCGCCTCAATGCTGAAGCTGATGCCCTTTACAGCCAGAACATCCCGGTAAGTGCGGCGAAAGAAGCTGCGAACCGAAGCGGTCAGTCCGGCTTCCCTTTCAGGGACGTGGTACACTTTCGTGAGGTTTTCGACCTCGATCTGAGAGTCGGGCATTGAGTAGATCTCCTTTCGCGTTTGCCTTCCACTTCTATTGTAAGAGGGTGGTGTGCTATTGGAGGGTTCAGAGCGCCAGGTCGATCATATGACTGAGCTGTCGAATGATCGCATTTGCACGATTCTCCGCCTCCTGCAAGGTGGAAAGCCACTGATCCGCGACGTTAAGCACGTCTTCATTTGGCCCCGGTGTATCAAGCACCTGCTGTAGATGCTCGCGTTCCCCGGAATCAAATTGGACCAACATCCGGAGAATGGCCATCATGCTGTATCCGGCTTCCAGCAGCATGCGAATCACACGCAGTCGCCCCATCTCGCGTGAGCTGTAACGCCGGTAACCTGTTGCCGGGTCACGCGGCACATGGACCAGCCCATTGCGTTCCCAGTTCCGCAGTTGATCTACTGAAACACCGAGCCGTTCCGCCGTTTCGCTGCTCAGATAGGTCGATTTCCCCACGTCCAAGATCTGTCCTCGCGCCCACCGTTCCAAGAACTCGATCGCCGCCTCAGCATAGGTGCGCTCCATACGAACGTTTGCAAGAAAGCGATAAGCACGTTCCATTGCCATACCATAATCGCCATTGGCCGCATACTTGACCAGATCAACGACAACGGCTTTACCGCCTGGATAGGGCCACTGCAAGGCCAGCCGTGCCAGGCGCATCTGCTCGATATGTTGCCGCGTGTATAGGCGATAGTTGCTCTTGCTGCGCGGAATCGGCGGCAGATACCCCCATTCCTCATATAGACGCACAGTATTGGGATGCACACCAACTTCCGCAGCGACCTCCGCGGTTTTGAAGAGTCTTTCCATGCCGAGCCTCGCAAGGTCTCCATTTATGAACCATGGTACGATAACAAGGTCATGCGGTTCATAACCGGATGCGCTGCAACGCACCCGCCATGACAGATTTCAAAGGAGAATCTGGTTAACCTAGAGACATCTACTCGAACAATAAGTATTATGCGATTGGTCAAATGGATACAGCTTAAAGCCTCGGCAGGCTAGTGGCCCTCACCCCAACCGTTTCCATGACAGAAACCGATTACACTTCTAGAGCGTAACCGGCCAGGGGTAAGGACGCGCAGCGGTGGCTGGATGCCGTTAGGAACTAAGAAGTTGGCCGTCTAGGTCTGGGAAATCTCAGCATAAGCCACACCTTCTACGTGCCTGGTAACTCGCAAAGTCCCCGAGTACCATCATGAGCGCGTAAGCGTTTGATTCTAGCTACAGCGTTAGTTGATCCGAATTGGATACGACCGAATCGCTTTAATGGCATTTCCTTTAGCACTCTTAAACGAATAGACATCACAAAACCCAACCACTTCGCCGTTCTCGCGATGGATTTCTCCGTTCACTGCAGCTTCCTTGCCATGGGTAATGATCCCGTGAAGTACCAGTTTGGTTGTCGCTTGGCTCATCATCTCCTGGATAGCCTCGATGAATGCCGTTTTGCCCTGCACTCTCGTTTCGCCAACCACCTCCAGCGACACATCATCCGTCACATTCTCGGTGATGAAGTCGAGATTCCCTTCGGCGTAGGCGATGTTCCAATCGCGGAGTAAGATCTTCTTAGGAGCGTTGCCACAATCGGCCTGGACGATTACCTTCGCCATCGTTTTAACCCTCCACCTCATCCGAACCTAATACAATAGAATCCGCCGGGATGATGTGGGCAAAAACGCTCAGTTGGTCATTATAAGTCCTGATGATGTCCGCCGCAGTCTGTTCAGCGCTATCAAATGTGCTGTGCCCATCCTGTACAACCGTGACGGCATAGCCCAGTTCGTTTGCTCGCCGCGCGGAGGTCTGGATACAATACTCGGTCTGAAACCCCGTAATCACGAGTCTCTTGATCCCCCTGCTGTCCAGCATCTGTTGCAGCGGCGTATCATGAAACGAGTCGCACGTCAGTTTTTCGATAACGGGTTCATTGTCACGTGGGGCAATAGCCGGATGGATCGGCCATTCCGCTTCAGGGCCTTCATTGTGTCGCATATAAAGGACCGGCGCATTCACCTTGCGCGCAGCCTCGGCCAGACTCTGCATACGTTGCAGCATAGCGTCGCCCTCATAGATTGGCGGCGTCTCGTCGAAGAAGCCCGTCTGGACGTCAATAATGAGTAGTGCTGTGTCGGACATCTATGTCTCCTGTTGTCGTACACTGGTCAATGGGGCGATCTTGCTTGTCTAAGGGAGTCAGCTTGAAGTCTAATCTACTCTACTTTTGTGGCAATCCACCACGTGGTACCACCCGCGTCTTTGACACCACTACGCCTGTCGGGATCATCCTTCTTCTGGGGTGCCTGCACCGATGTAGCGCCCGCAGCGAGCGCCTGCTGGTAG